>DASQAT010000021.1 GCA_035635555.1 Candidatus Dormiibacterota bacterium | reverse complement strand
CAGGTGCAGGTCGGGGGCGGAGGGATCGAAGCCCACCTTGATCGTCAGCGGGGCTCCGTCCCGATGGGAGCGGTGCAGCTTCTCGAGGAGCTCCTCCTCGCGGATGATCTCGACCGCTCCCTTGCGCACGTACTCCAGCTGTTCGTGCGCGGGTGGAAAGGGGGGCGGGGCTTTCGAGATTCTCTTCGTCATCGCGCATCCAGGGAGGAGCAGCCGGCGCACGGACCGGCGGGCGCGAAGTCTACAACGTTTCCGCCGTCGCGTGGGGCGCGTCCCCCCCGGCGCTCCTCGTCACAGCAGCCCGCGCTCCTTCAGGCTGACGAAGCCGCGCCGGCTGACGATGATGTGGTCGTAGAGGCTGATCCCCATCAGGTCGCCGGCCCGTGCCATGGTGCGCGTGAACTCGACGTCGTCCCGGCTGGGATCGAGACTGCCGCTCGGGTGGTTGTGCACCAGGATGAACGCGAGGGCGGAGTTGACGATCGCCGGCTGCAGGACCTCGCGCGGGTGCGTTCGCGTCGTGTTCAGGCTGCCGATCGACACGGTCTCGCGGCAGATCAGGCGGTTCTGCGCGTCGAGGTAGAGCGAGACCAGGTGCTCCTTGCGCGCCCGCCTCAGGTCGCGCACCAGGGCGTACGCCTCCGCCGGTGACGAGACCCGCGGCTCCTCGGCCGATGGCGCGAGGAGCCGGCGCCCCAGCTCGAACGCCGCCAGCATCTGCGCCGCCTTGACCCGGCCGACGCCCCTGTGGCTCGCCCATTCGTCGAGAGACAGAGTGACGAGCTTCGGCCCGCCGTGCCGGCCGACCAGGTCCTCGGCGATGCGGATGACGCTTTTTCCCTTCGTGCCGGTTCCGAGGAGGACGGCGACCAGCTCGGCCTGGCTCAGGCCGGCCACCCCGAACTTCTGGAGTTTATCGCGCGGCAGAAGAACGGTGGCCGGCAGCTCGCGCAGTCTCTTCTGACCGCGCGCCGGCTCGCCGGCCGGCGGGGCCTCGGCCGCGTACGTCGTCCCGTCGGAGGGTGCGGTCGGTTCATCGGGCATCGCGCTTCAACTGAGCAAGGAGCGTGCCGCGAACACCGGCGCGCGGGAAGGGGGCCCGGGACGTCCCCGGCGTGTCCGGGGGCGGACAGTGTCCGCGGTCGCGGGCTCAGGCCTCTCCGCCGCCGGCTCCCAGGACACGGCGGCCCGCGATGCGCAGCCGGCCGGAGAAGAACAGGGCGATGGCGCGGCTGTAGACGCGGTGCTCCGTCTCGAGGATGCGGGCCGCCAGACTCTCGGGCGTGTCGTCATCCAGGACCGGCACCGCCTCCTGCAGGACGATCGGACCCGAGTCGACCCGCTCGTCGGCGAAATGGACGGTGCAGCCGCTGAGCTTCACACCGGCCTCGATCGCCTGGCGCTGCGGCTCCCTGCCGGGGAACGCCGGCAGGAGCGAGGGGTGGATGTTGAGGACTCGCCCCGCGAACCGGTCCACGAACCACGGCGACAGGAGACGCATGTAGCCGGCGAGACAGACGAGCCTCACTCCCTCCGCCTCGAGCGCCTCCGCCATCGTCCGGTCGTGGTCCTCGCGCGCGGGGCTCATCCTGTGATCGACGACGAGCGTCCGGACACCGCGCTCGCGGGCGACCTTCAATCCGGGCGCCTTCGGCTCGTTGCTGATGACCAGCGCGACGCGCGCGTCGAGGTCGCCGGCGGCGATCCGGTCCAGGATCGCCTCGAGATTCGACCCGCGGCCGGAGATGAGGACGCCGATCAGGTTTCCGGCGGAGCGCGTCTCACCCACGCGCGGAGCCTCGTGCGCCCCGACGCACCCTCACAGGAGCCGCCGGAAGAAGTAGAAGCCGGCCGCCACGATGCCGGAGAGCAGCGTGAGACCCAGGTACACGGCGGCGCGCTCCAGCCTCCGGCGCACGGCCTGCCCCAGGGCCAGAAGGAACAGAACCCCGGCGCTCACGCAGAACAGGATGCACATCATGCTGAGATAGAGGATGTAGACGTGCACGGTTCGCAACTCCTAGGGGGCCGCGCCCGCCCGCGCCGGCTCTCCCGGACTTCCCTGCCCGTAGATCACCCTGCGGTTGCCACGCACGATCTCCCCGATGCGGTAGTGCTTCTCTCCCATCTTGTCGAGATGGGAGACGACCTCCCCCTCGCGGTGGAGCGGAACGACCAGGACCATCCCGAGCCCCATGTTGAAGGTGCGGAACATCTCCTCGTCGCCGACGCGCCCCTCGCGCTGCAGGTACTGGAACACCGGCAGGATCGGCCAGGTGCCGACGTCGACGCGCGCCGAGACGCCGCGCGGCAGGATGCGCGGGATGTTGTCGGTCAATCCGCCGCCGGTGATGTGCGCCATGCCGTACAGGGCGCCGGTCGGGATGAGACCACGCAGCACCGGCAGGTAGGAGCGATGGACTTGCAGCAGCTCCTCGGCGACCGAACGGCCCAGCTCGGCGACGCGCGAGTCCGGCTTGAGGCTCCGCCTCTCGAAGAACACTTTGCGGGCCAGGGAGTAGCCGTTCGTGTGCAGACCCGAGGACGGCAGACCGATCAGCACGTCCCCCGAGGCGATGCGCGAGCCGTCGATCACGTGCTCCCGCTCGACCACGCCGACGATGAACCCCGCCAGGTCGTACTCGCCCGGCTTGTAGAAGTCCGGCATCTCGGCCGTCTCGCCGCCGATCAGCGCGCAGCCGGAGTCCCGGCAGGCGCGCGCCAGGCCGGAGATCACCTCGAGCATCACGTCCCCCTCGACCTTCCCCATGGCGATGTAGTCGAGGAAGAAGAGCGGCACCGCTCCCTGGACCAGGATGTCGTTGATGCAGTGATTCACAAGGTCCATGCCGACGGTCTTGTGGTTGCCGGTCTGGATCGCCACCTTCAGCTTGGTGCCGACGCCGTCGGTGCTGCTCACGAGGACCGGCCGGCGGAACGGGCCGGCGGCCGTCAGGTCGTACAGACCGCCGAACGAGCCGATCTCCGTCAGGACCCCCTTCTTGAAGGTGCCACGGGCGATCAGCCGGATGCGCTGGATGGCGCGCATCTTGGCGTCGATGTCGACGCCGGCGTCCTTGTAGGTGAGTCCGCGCGACGGCGCGTCCTTGCGATCCGCCTCCCTGGGCGGTGTCGCGGGACGCGGGGCGCGCTCCCGGCCTCCTCCCTTCACACTCCCTGGCATGGACGCACCTCGTCCCGTGATCCTGTCACGCGGACCGCATGTTTTTTGGGTCGCGGATTATATCGCAGGAGTGCGCGCGGGTGTCAACGGAGCCAGGGTCCGGTCGAACGCGCTCTTGACACGGGGCGGGGCGTCCTCGATCATGCGGAAACTGATTCACCATCTCGGGACGAAAGGAGGATCCACATGACACGCGTGACGCTCGTCACCCTGGTCCTGGCCCTCGTGTGCGCGGCCCCCGCCCTGGCGGGCCTCGACGCGAAGAACGGCGAGCTGGGGTTCGATCTCGGCTACACGCATTTCGACCGGAACGTCTCCGACAAGGGGGCCGCCCGCTTCAACTTCCGCGGCGGCTACTGCTTCACCAGGCTGTTCGAGCTGGAGGGTGAAGGAGTCGGGATCGCATCCGAGGACACCGGCGGCGTGGACCTGATCACCACCCTCGGTATCGACTTCGTCAACGCCGTGTTCAACTTTCATCCGGCGAACAAATCGATCGTGCCGTACGTTCTCGGCGGCATCGGCGCGGCCACGCTCACCTTCGATCTCGATCCGGGGCCGAAGACGGACGACAGCGGCGTGGCCTACCAGGTGGCCGGCGGCAGCCGCTTCTTCTTCGGGATGAAGAAGCGGGTCGCCGTCCGCGTCGAGGTGTCGGTCATCAGGGAGAACACCTTCGACACGAATTCCCAGCACATCGGCGTGACCGGCGGCTTCACCTGGAGGCTGGGCGGCCAGAAATAACGGACCGGGCGGCCGACCCTCATACCTGAAGGACGATCCGTCCGACGACACCGCGGTCGTAGAGGATCTGGTGGGCCTTCGCCGCGTCGGCGAGGGGCATCAGGCGCGACACGACGGGGCGGACCTTCTTCTCGGCCACCAGACGGAACGACTCCGACAGCTCCGGCGGTGTGGTGGCGAACGAGCCGCGGATCTCCAGCTCTTTCAGGATCACGAGCCCCGGGTTGAAGGAGGCGGGCTTCGTCTCCAGATTGCCGACCATGATCAGCCGTCCGGCCGGGGCGAGAGAGCGCATCGCCTGGTCGAAGGTCAGGGCCCCGGTGATCTCCAGGACCACGTCGACGCCGCGGCCGCCCGTCAGGCGGCGCGCCGCCTCGGCGAACATCAGATTCGGCGCGACGATCGTCTCGTCCGCGCCGGCCTCCTTGAGGCGCTCCACCTTGTTCGCGGAGGAGGTCACCGCCAGGACCTTCGCGCCGATCAGCCGGCAGACCTGGATGGCATGCAGGCCGACGCCTCCCGAGGCCCCCGTGATCAGGACGGTCTCGTCGAGCTGCACCCCGCCCCGCGTGCGCGCCACGTGCAGGGCCGTTCCGATGGTGCAGGCGCAGATCGAGCCCTCCTCGAAGGGGATCCCATGGGGGATGCGGGCCAGCCCCTGCTCCTCGGACACGACGTACTCGGCATAGCCGCCCGGGATCTCCTCGCCGAAGAACACCCCTTCCTTGCAGAGCGTGGTGCGCCCGCGCCGGCAGAGGTCGCAGCGGCCGCAGTGCACCCTCTGGACGGTCGCCACGCGGTCGCCGGGACGGAAGTCCTGCACGCCCTGTCCGATCGCCACGACCTCCCCGGCGATTTCATGCCCCAGGATCGACGGCAGCCTGGTGCGCGGCAGGTTGCCGCTCCGGTTGATGATGTCGTGGTAGCACACCCCGACCGCGCGGACCTGGATGAGGACTTCGCGCTCGCGCAGGCTCGAAGCCTCGGGGGCCTGCACCTCCTCGAGACGGAGCTTGTCCGGTCCGCCGAACTCCCGCATCACCACCGCACGCATCGTCTTGTGACCCATCGCCTCCCCCCTCCTTCGAAGCACCTCGGCGCCGCCGTTCGATCGCCGCGCGTGTCCTCAGATCATCCGGTGACGCAGACCTTCTGGATCGAGCCGCTCGAGCGCGCGCCGCTCCGCGTCCGTCGGGGCCCGCGCGATCTCTCCGTCGTCCTCGATCGGGAACCCGGTGCGGTCCCGCAGGTCCTGCGGCGCGGTCCCCTCGCACCGCGACGTCACCCTCAGCCTTCCGCCCAGAAGGTCGAGCCGCGCCCGGTCGGTGAGGACGGTCGTCGTCCGGTTGCGGGGCGACGGCGCCGTCGTGGTGAAATCGACGCGTCCCGGAAGCGACCGTGGCGAGTGCCGCGACACGAGGATGACGACCTTGGGGACGTAGGGACGCATGGACGAAGCCCCCGCGGGACCGGGCAGCTTCACGCGCGGTCTCGCGAACTCGCCGATACAGGTCAGGTTGGTGCGCGCTTCGGCGTCCACCTGCGCCGCCCCGAAGAACATGAGATCGATGCGGCCGCGCCGCGCCAGATCGAACATGTCCGGCAGCGTGATCCTCCCCTCGCACGCCTCGAGCAGACGCGGGTCGACGGAGGTCGGCGACGCGGCGCGGACGTCGGGGTTGATGGCACCGACGCAGTTGATGTAAGTCAGCCGCGGTGCGTGGGTGGCGCGCGCCAGGGCGATCGCCAGCATCGGCAGGGCCGAGGCCACCCCGGTCGCCACGACGTCTCCGTCCGAGATCGCGCGCGCCATCTCCACCACCAGACGGTCGGCCGTCCCCTCGTCGTCGGTGATCACACCGCCCGGGCCGGGTGCCTCCGGGACGCGGGGCTCCCCCTCCCAGCGGCCCGGGTTCTCGACCAGCTTCAGGAATGCCGCGTGATCCGCAGGACCGCTCACGAAGGTCCCGAGATATTCGTCCGTCCGCCCCTGGGAGGCCGCGGCGAGGTAGTCGCGCAGGTGCGGCGCCGAATATCTGTAAGCGCGGTGGCACGAGGTCGGAAACGCCCCGCCGGGCGCCTCGGCCACGCAGTCCACGAGAAAGTGCGGGATGGTCGCGGCCTCCAGCCGATCGACGATCGTTTCCGCCGTGGCGATGACCCGGTCGCTGGCGCGCGCCAGGAGATCCTCGGCGTACAGGTCGTCGATGCGCAGGTTTCCTTTCCTGTCCGCCATCTGGGCGTGCACCAGGGCCACGTCGGGCCGGATCGCCGGTGCCACCGGGACTTTCTCCCCGGTCGTCGGGTCCTCGATCATCCGCGTGCGGTTCACCGTCATGTAGCCGGACGCCTCGATCCCCGGCGCCTGGAGGTACGGCAGGCCGAGGGCCGCCGCCCGCAGGCCCTGCACGATCTCGTACACATCGCGCTCCTTGAACGGCAGCGAACCGGCTTCGATCCGGCGCTTGACGTGCGGCGCCGTGACGAACCCGTCCTCGAACTGGAAGCCGATGAACCCGAACTCCGTCTCGGCTACGGCCCCACCGGCCACGAGAAGATCGAGCGGCAGCGGATTCGGCAGCGTCACGACCCGCAGACCGCGCCGCCTCTGGCGCAGCAGCTCGAACACCAGCGCCATCGGGGCCCGGTTGAGCTGGAATCCCCCGAAGGTGACGAGAGCGCCGTCCGGGACGGAGGCGGCCGCCTGTCGCAGCGTCACGAGGGCGCTCACGGCGGCCCGCCGTCCGGGCTCAGATCCAGCCCGTCCAGCCTTCCGGAGGGATCGATCTCCGCGAGCGCCGCGAGCTCCACGGCGGTCGGAGGGGGCGTGCCCACGACGGGCGAGGGGGGCAGCGTGAACCCCGTGCGTCGCCGCACGTCCGCCTCGGTGGCGTGGGCGTGCACCGTACGGAGCCGCATGAAACCGTCGGCGAAATCGAGGACCGCGAGCGGGGTCACGCACAGCGACGGCCCCCCCTCGAGACCGGCCGCCGCGCGGCGGCGCCAGCCCGGCACCGACACGTAGTCGACCCGCTCGACGAAGCGCCGCGGCGTATGCTCCCCCGAGAACAGGATGACGTGCCGCGCCAGCGTCCCGATGGAGGTCGTGCCGATCGAACCGGGCCCCCTGACCGCGAGGCGCCCGTCCCTGCCCTTGAGACCGATCAGGTTGGTGCTCCCCTCGCGATCGATCTGCATCCCCCCCACGAAGAAGACATCGCAGAATCGCATCGGGGACGACCGGCTGGCGACATCCAGGATCGCGTCGTGCGCTTCGAGATATTCGACGAGCCCGTACGATCGGCTCGTCGGCTCGTCGGTCCAGGCGGCGGGGGAGAGCTCGTGTCCCCGCTCCACGCGCAGGCCGTGCCGGATCGTCAGGTTCGGTGCGTGCAGTCTCTGCGCCAGGAGGGCCGCGGCCAGAAGCAGCTCGGCGTGCAAACCGAAGGCGACCGTCTCTTTGTCGGAAAGCTCCCGGGCCACCACGCAGGCGAGAAGCCGCGCCACGTCTCCGGCCGCGGTCCGGGGCGCCGCCGCGTCGTGACCGCCCGCCGGGCTCAGGCCCACGACGTCCCCAGGCGGTCCAATCGCGCGGCACCGATCTCTTTCAGATACGCCTCCTGGCCGTCCAGGCCGAAGACGTGCCGTTCCAGATACGCCTGGTACGGGACCGGGTCGTCGTGCCTGCGCGCCTCGCCCGCCGCGGCGTACTCGCGGTAGTGCGCCAGGTCCGGGACATAGCGTCCGCTGACGCCGCCGGGGTGGGCGCCCCAGGGGACCGGGACCACCAGGGCGCCGCGGACAATCGTCCTCTCCGGGGAGGCGGCGACGTCCAGGTTCGGCACGATGCGCTCGACGGTCGCCACGACCGGTCCGCGGCAGGCCAGGGTCAGCGCCCTCTCGCAGAAGGTGCGTCCCAGATACGCCTCGCGCGCCACGCGGACATTGCCGAACGGATCGGCCTCGGCCGCGTGCAGGAAGACGATGTCCGGCCGCACCGGCGGCACCCGGATATAACGCCGCCCTCCCTCGGTCACCTCTTCCAGATCGGGGTTGAGCTCGGGGAGCGACGTGCCGACGCCGCCGCGCCACAGCAGATGTGGCATGTCCCAGGCCGCCGCCTTGAGCGCCAGGTGCCAGATGCACTCGTCGCACTCCCAGACCGACAGGTCGCCCCGCTCCGCGGCCCTCCGGAACGCGGGCGCGATGGCCGCCACACGCTCGAACGCGACGCCGGCGGTCACCACGCGCCTGACGCACCCGGCCCCGATCAGCAGATCCGTTTCCAGCCCCGAGGTCGGGCCCGACACCACGGTCAGGTCCTTGACTCCGCGGCGGATGATCTCCCGCACGATCGCCATGGGCGGGTTCTGGTAGGAGAAACCGGAGAGACCGACGACCATGCCGTCGCGCAGGAGAGCCGCGGCCTCCCCGAGGTCGGCGACGCGCTCCGCCCGGGGGCTCACGGCTGCTTTCGCGTCTCCCGCAGGAGCGGCCTGAACTTGTAGCCGTAGACGATGTAGCCGTGCTCGTCGGCGTCGCGGAGCCGGCGGGTCACCATCTCGACGGGCATCCCGATTGTCAGGTCGACACCGTCGGCGTCGGCCAGCTGCGCCGAGACCAGCGGCCCCTCCTCGAGACGCACCATCCCGACCAGGTACGGGGCCATCGAGGCGTAACCGCGCGCCGGCTGCAGGACCCGGCTCCAGGAGTAGAGAGTCCCGCGTCCGGAGAAGGCAAAGGACGGGAGTCCGTTTCCCCTGCACGCAGGGCAGACAGGGCGCGGCGGGAAGAAGCGGAGCGAGCAGGCCGCGCAGGCGTTTCCTTCCAGGCGGTAGAACGGACCGCGCAGACGATGGAAACGAGGCAGCTCCATGATGGATCCTCTCAGACCTGCAGGATGTGGGTGACCGCGACCGACCCGGACCCCCCGACGCTCTGGGCCATGCCGATCGAAGCACCCTTCACCTGGGCGGGACCGGCCTCGCCGCGGAGCTGCAGCACCGTCTCGACCAGCTGGTAGGCGCCGCTCGCCCCCACCGGGTGGCCGCGCCCCTTCAGCCCGCCCAGGGTGCAGATGGGGATGTCCCCCTCGCGTGCCAGCCGCCCCTCGGCGGCGAGCTTCAGGGCGCTGCCGCGATCCGCGAAGCCGCTGGCCTCGAGCGTCAGGACCGAGACGATGGTGAAGGCGTCGTGCGGCTCGAACAGGTCCATGTCCTTCGGCTTGAGCCTCGCCTGCTCGCAGGCGAGGCGCGACGAGTCGGCCACCGCCTGCCAGAGGAGCGGGTCCCGGCGTTCCGCGAGACCCAGCGTGTCGGTGGCGCAGGCCGACCCGGTGATCCGCACCGGGGCGCGGCGGGCCCGGCGCGCCTCGGTGGCCGGACAGACCAGCAGCGCCGCCGCACCGTCGCAGATCCCGGCCGAGTCCAGGATGTTGATCGGATCGGCGACGACCGGGGAGCGGACGAAGTCCGCAACCGTGATCGGCTGGCGGTACATGGCGCGCGGGTTCACGGCGGCGTTCCTGTGCGCGTTGACCGAGAACGGAGCGAAGTCCTCGTGACGCGCCCGGTGCTCGTGCATGTAGCGCCGCATCAAGAGGGCGTTGAGGGCCGCGAAGGTCAGACCGTGCGCGGCCTCGTAGTCCGCGTCCGCCGCGAGGGCGAGGGCCGACGTCACGCCGTCCGTGAGGAGATCGGTCATCTTCTCGACCCCGACCGCGAGCGCGAAGTCGTGCGCCCCCGAGGCCACCGTGAGAAAGGCGGCCCGCAGCGCGGCGCCCCCGGAGGCGCAGGCCGCCTCGATCTTGAGCGCCTCGATCGGCAGGAGACCGGCGGCGTCGGCGACGCAGGTGGCGAGGTTCTCCTGCCCGGCCAGCTCGCCCGAAAGCATGTTTCCGACGAACAGGACGTCCACACGATCGACCCCCGCGTCCTGGCGCGCCGAGGCGATCGCCTCGACCGCGAGATCGCGCAGGGAGCGATCCCAGTGCTCCCCGACAGACGTCTGGCCGACACCGATGATGGCGACGTCTCTCATCACAGCATCCTGATCGCGCGCGTCACTCTGAGATAGTCCCCGTAGTCCTCGATCGGACGGCGTCTCGCTAGGTAATCGCCGACCAGGGGGGCCAGGGCGCGCGCGCTCTCCAGGCGCGCGGTGGCCTGGAGCGAGAAGGCGTCGCTCCCCGCCCCCGATCCGTACGAGCAGAAGAAGATCCGGTCTCCCGCGCGGGCGACGTCCAGGATCGCCGCCAGGCCGAGGAGAGACGCGCCCGAGTAGGTGTTGCCGATGTGATCCACGACGCTCCCGGCCGCGATCTGCGTTTCAGAGAATCCGAGCTCCGCGGCGACCCGGCGCACGAATTTCGGGTTCGGCTGGTGGAAGACCGCCCAGCGGTAATCGGACGGCTTCCGCCCCAGCTCCGCGAGCAGACCGCGCGACGCCTCGAGCGAATGCTTGAAGTAGGACGGCTCGCCCGTGAAGCGGTGCCCGTGCTCGGGGTAGTGCATGTGCTGCCGCCGGAAGAAGTCCGGAGTGTCGGTGACGTACGAGCGGGACGCCTCGACCTCGGCCAGGGCCCCGTCCGCCGGACCGAAGAGAAAGGCCGCGCCCCCCGCCGCCGCCGTGAACTCCAGGTGGTCCCCCGGCCGGCTCTGGGCCGCGTCCATGCCGATCGCCAGGGCGTGGTCGGCCATGCCGGACCCGACATAGGCGCAGGCGGCCTGCATCGCCTCCGAGCCGGCCTTGCAGGCGAACTCGAGGTCGGCCGCGCTCACCCAGGGGATCGCGCCGATCGCTTCCGCCACGATGGTGCTCGAGGGCTTCACGGCATACGGCTTCGACTCGGTCCCCACCCAGACCGCCCGGATCGCCGGAGGAGAGACGCGCGAGCGCGCCAGCGCCCCGCGCGCCGCCTCGATCGCCATCGTCACGGTGTCCTCGTCGGCGGACGGGACCGACTTTTCGCGCACGGGGAGCCGGGCGTCCGCCGACTTGCCCCAGGCCGAGGCGATGGTCGCCGCGGCGATGCGCGGCCGCGGGATGTAGGCGCCGTAACCGGCGACACCGACCGCGCGCGCCGTCTTCATCGGGTGCTCTCGGCCCGCTTCAGGACGCCGCCAAGGAACTGATCGGTAAGCGTCTCCGCCAGGGCGTTCTCGTCCAGCCGTCCGCCGGGGCGGTACCACTGGTAGATCCAGTTGATCATGCCGAGCATCGCGAAGGTGGCGACCGAGGGATCGATGCGGCGCGCGGCGCCGCTTCTGAGCAGCTCCCGGAACGTCTTCTCCAGGAACTTCACGTACCTCTTCTTGCGGGCGTTGATCCTGTCGCGGTATCGCCCCTTCAGGGCGTTGCTCTCGTGCAGGATGACGGTGATCTCCTTGGGCCGGTCGCGTGTGACCAGGAGGACGTGTCCCCTGAGAGTGGCCCGGATCCGGTCGAGCGGATCGTCGATGGTCATCACCCGGTTGAGAACCTTCTGCTCGAACAGGTCCATGCCGTACGACATGATCTCGTAGAGAAGCTCTTCCTTGCTCCGGATGTGATGATAGAGCCCCGCCTTCGTGAGCCCGAGAGCGGCCGAGATGTCGCCCATGGACGCCTTGTCGAATCCCTTCTCGCAGAAGAGACGCGCCGCGGTCTCGAAGATCTGCGCCTGGCGGGTCGGCCGGTCCTGCCGCGTCCTCTTCTTCATCCGGTCTCCCGGCGCGGCACCGCCGGGACACTACCGACCGGTCGGTAGTTTAGTCCGGTGCGGCTCATGTCGTCAAGTGTCGGGGTGCAACGGGCCCGAAGGCTGGCGGTAGCCGGGCCGGCTCGTGGGTCCTCGTCCGGGACAATCTCCCTGCCCTCCGCGCGACGGCCGGAGTGTACACCGTTCCATGGTCGGAGCGCCCGCCCGTCTTCCCTTGCATCGCGCCCTGGCCTTGCATAGACTCCGGCGGCCGTACGTCGCCATCCGGGGGCACGCGTCCATGCAGCCGTCGGAACACACCTCAACGAGCACCACCCAGACCGCCGGCCTCCGCCGTGTCATGGGGTTCGGCGATGTCGTGCTGTACTTCATCACCGCCGGCATCAACCTTCAATGGGTCGCCGCCGCGAGCGTCGCGGGTCCGAGTGCTCTGACCGTCTGGCTCATCGCCTTCGCGGCCATGGCGGTCCCCCTGGCGTTCTCGATCGTGGAGATGTCGTCCCGCTACCCGCAGGAAGGGGGGATGTACGTCTGGAGCAAGCGCGCCTTCGGCGAATTCGCGGGTTTCATGACCGGGTGGACCTACTGGATGAGCAACCTGCCCTACTTTCCGGGCGTCCTCTACTTCGCGGCCGGAAACGCGCTGTACATCGGAGGTGGCGGCTGGCGGCGCCTGGCCGCGAGCCCGTCCTACATGATCGTGGCGGCGCTCCTGGGACTCACACTCGGGATAGTGCCGAACCTGCTCGGCCTGCAGTTCGGCAAGTGGATCAGCAACGTGGGCGCCTTCGCCCGCTGGGCCGCGACCCTGGCCCTCATCATCATCGGCCTGATGGCCTGGGTGCGTCTCGGACCGGCGACCCGGTTCACGCGCGCCTCCCTGACCCCGGGGCTGGGGCTCAGGGATCTGGTCTTCTGGTCGACCCTCGCCTTCGCCCTCACCGGGTTCGAGTCGGCGTCGTTCATGGGCGAGGAGATCAAGGACGCGCGTCGCACCATTCCGCGCGCCATCTTCGTCTCCCTGCCCCTCATCACTCTCATGTACCTCCTCGGAACGATCTGCGTCCTGGTGGCCCTGCCGCCGGAGAGGCTCAGCGGCCTGCAGGGACCGATCGACGCCATCGAAGCGGCCGCCACGCGCCTGGGTCTCGAGGGTCTCACGCCCGTCGCCGCCTTCCTGATCACCCTCAGCGCCCTCGGCAGCGTGGGCGCCTGGCTGGCCTCGGTCGCGCGGCTGCCGTTCGTCGCCGGGCTCGACCATTACCTCCCCGACAGCTTCGGGCGCCTCCACCCGAAATGGCGCACGCCGCACGTGGCCCTTCTGACCCTGGGCGCGACGATCGTCGTGTGCATCGTCCTCGGTCAGGCCGGCCAGACGGTGAAGGGAGCGTACGACATCCTGGTCAGCATGACGGTCATCTGCACGCTCATCCCCTTCCTGCTCGTGTTCGCGTCGATGATCCGTCTGCAGCGCGAGCCTGCCGGCCCCGACGTGATCCGCGTGCCGGGCGGCCGCCCGGTGGCGGTCCTGGCCGGAGCGGTCGGATTCCTCACCACGGCGGCCTCGATCGTGCTGTCCTTCTTCCCCGCGGAGGACGAGCCGCACAAGGCCCTGGCGGTCGCCAAGATCCTCGGGCTGACGCTCCTGAGCACCGGCAGCGGGGTCGTCGTCTACGCGTTCGGACGGTGGCGGAGCCGGTCCTAGCGCCTCCGCGCTCCGCCCACCCACGAGACTGGCAGCCATGGGTGTGCCAGCGAGCAGCGATCCAAGTTCCTTGTTGACTTGCCGCCTGTTCGAGGTATTTATGGGTCATACTCACCGTACTCCTTGCCTAGGAGGAGGACCATGAGACCTTCCATCTGGCGCGCCGCTTCCGTAAGTCTTTACGCGCTGGTCCTGCTGGCCAGCGGCACTCAGGCGTCCGAACAGCTGACAATCGAGCAACGCATCGCCGCCCGACGGGCCGTCGAGGAGGTCTACTGGCGGCACCGCATCTGGCCGGCGGAGAACCGGTCAGCGAAGCCCCCGCTGAGTCGCGTTCTCCCCGACGCGGCGATTCGCTCCAAGGTCGTCGACGCTCTCCGCAAGGAGGCCGCGCTGCGGAAATTCTGGGGGCGTGACCTCACGCCCGCGCAGGTGCAGGCCGAGCTCGATCGCATGGCAGCGGACACACGGTCGCCCGAGGTCCTCGGCGAGCTGTTCGCCTCTCTCGGCCGCGACCCGCTCCTGGCCGCCGAGACTCTGGCCCGCCCTGCCCTGGTCGACCGCCTCGTCCGGACCTGGTACGCCCACGACGATCGACTTCACCAAGCGGTCCGCAGCCGCGCCGTGCAGGCCATGCTGAAAGGCGCGGGCCCCGACGCCCTGTCGCGGGCCGGCGGAGAGGTCTCGCGCGTGATCTTTCTTCTGGATGGCGTGACCGCCGGGATTGCGGGGGCGGACGGACCGGGCGAGCGGGGGGTCGTTCGTCTCAATCGACCCGAATGGGATGGTCTGCGGGCGAGACTGGCCGGCGCCTTCGAGGGGATGACCGGCGCGGCACACGACATTCCGCTCGACACCCCCAGCCGGCTCATCGAGGACGAGGATGCCCTCGTGGTCATTTTCGTACATCGTGTCGAAGCGGTCCGGATCGAAACGACCGAGGTCGTCTGGCGCAAGGTGCCCTTCGACACCTGGTGGGCGGGCGTGCGAGGAGGGCTGCCGGCGAGCGCGGACACACTGTCCGGTTCCTTCCGCCTGCCCGACATCGCCCAGACAAGCTGCACGGCCGACACCTGGACCGAGGTCCACCGCGCCCTGCCCTATCCGCGTTCCAATCACGTGGCCCTGTGGACCGGCAGCGAGATGATCGTGTGGGGCGGGAACGGCTTCGCCGGGACCCTGAACACGGGCGACCGCTACGACCCGGCGACGGACTCGTGGACCCGGGTGCGGTCGGACGCCACGGCTCCCGCGCCGCGAGTGACCAAGGCGATCTGGACCGGACACGAGATGATCGTCTGGGGTGGAACCGCGGGCGGCATCAACGCCGTGCTCAACGACGGAGGGAGATACGACCCGGTCACCGACACCTGGACGCCGACCCACCTCGATGCCACGACCCCCTCCGCGCGCACGGGCCACACAGTGGTGTGGACCGGGACCGAGATGATCGTCTGGGGAGGGACCGTCGGATCGGAGTTCGCGGTCACGAACACGGGCGGCCGCTACAATCCGTCGACGGACACCTGGATCACCGTCCGGACCGATCCGCCGGCACCGGAGGCGCGCACCGATCACAGCGCCGTCTGGAACGGCGGCGAGATGCTCATCTGGGGTGGCCGGGGAGGCTCCCAGTTCACCTACTTCAACAGCGGCGGCCGCTACTCTCCACAGACCGACACGTGGATTCCGACCCCGGTGGACGCCGGCACGCCGGTGCCGCGCTCGAACCACACGGCGATCTGGACCGGGACCGAGATGATCGTCTGGGGGGGAAGCTATTACACGCAGGGCCCGTTCTATCCTCTTTATTTCCCGCTGAACACGGGGGGGCGATACGACCCGACTGCCAACGCCTGGACGGCGACACGCGCCGACGCTACGGCCCCTGCCGCGCGCTCCGGGCACGACGCGCTCTGGACGGGGAGCGACATGATCGTCTGGGGCGCGGCGACGTCGGCCTATGCCGGCTCGCGCTACCGCCCGGCCACCGACTCGTGGACGCCCATCCCCGCGTACCCGACCTCGTTCGGTCCGGTCCCCCAGCGCGCGGTCTGGACCGGAAGCGAGCTCATCGTCTGGGGCGGTCCCGGCGGCAGCAGCTATCACCACAACACCGGAGGCAGATTCGATCCCGTCTCCGGCACGTGGGTCCCGACCTCGCACGATCAGACGCCGGCCGGCCGCGGGGACCACACGGCGGTCTGGACCGGCGCGGAGATGATCGTCTGGGGGGGCAATTCGGGCACGTACCACAACGACGGCGCGCGCTACGATCCGGCGACCGACAACTGGACCCCCACCCGCCTCGACGCGACGACTCCGGCCCCCACGGGGAACCACGCGGCGGTCTGGACCGGCTCCCAGATGATCGTCTGGGGCGGAGACACCTATACGCAGGGGGGAGGCCGGTACGATCCGGCGACCGACACGTGGTCCGCAACTGGAGTGGACTCCGAGACCCCCGTCGAACGGGTCGGTCAGGCCGCCGTCTGGACGGGGACGGAGATGATCGTGTGGGGCGGGTACGTCGCCGGTGTGGGGGCGAGCAACAGCGGCGGCCGCTACGACCCTGCTGCCGATCGCTGGACGGCGACTCGGGCCGACGCTACGGCACCACCCGGGCGCGCCCGGCCATCGGTCGTCTGGACCGGTTCGAAGATGATCGTCTGGGGCGGCGAAAGCATCCTGTCGAATGGCACCTACATGGTGCACGACACCGGCGGGCAGTACGATCCGGTCTCCGACTCCTGGACGCCGACACGAGTGGACTCTCGCAGCCCCTCCGCGCGCGTGCGTCATACCGCCGTCTGGACCGGCAGTCAGATGATCGTCTGGGGCGGGGAGACGTACGGCAATGTCGTCGTGTACAACTCGGGCGCGCGCTACGATCCGCTATCCGACATGTGGGATCCCACCAACGTCGGTCCTCTCACTCCGCTCACGCGCTTCGATCATTCGGCCGTGTGGACCGGCTCCCAGATGATCGTCTGGGGCGGCACGATCAACGAATTCAGCTTCACCACGAGCTCCGGAGGCCTCTACGATCCCGTCGGCGACGTCTGGAGCGCCACACGGGACGACGCGACCACGCCGTCGCGCCGGGAGGGACACGCGGCGACCTGGACCGGCAGCGAGATGATCGTCTGGGGCGGCGACTTTGGCTACGACACAGGCGGCAGGTACTGTCCGTCCACCGTCACCACGCCCCCCGACACCGACGGGGACGGAATACCGGACGCAAGAGACAACTGTCCCGGCGTGCCGAACCCGGATCAGGCGGATGCAGATCACGACGGCGTCGGCGACGTCTGCGATCCGTGCCCGTATCTGCCGGGCGTCACCTCGTGCGTCCAGCAGATCGTCGCGGTGTGCATCAGCTTCACGAGCCCGCTCGGGAGGGGATCCGCCACGGTGAGCTGGAGGACACAGTTCGAGACCGACATTCTCGGCTTCAACATCGTGATGTTCACTTCGCAGGGGGAGCGTGTCCAGCTCAACAGCGCCACGATCCCCTGCGAAGCGTGTGTGACTCAGGAGGGGGCCGTCTATTTCTCGCCGATTCCGAAGCACAAGAGCGGCCACGACGTCTTCGTCGAGATGCTGCGACGGAACGGCCCCGTCGACACCGCGGGCCCGGCGATCCGGGGGTGCACGCTCTGATCGGCCCCGGCGCTGCGCGCCTGCCGCGCTGAAGGGCCTCTTTCGGCGAGCCGCTCAGGCGCTAGTCGAGCGCCTGTGAGACGCGGTCGAGGACTCGGCTGTCGGGAGAGTCCGAGGTGGTACGCGTGTCCACTCCTGCTCGCGGACGCGATCGAACAGGTCGTTCGCAGGCTTTTTATGCCTGAGGGGAGGCAGCCTTCTCAATCTCGATGGTGAGAAATCCGGGCTAGTCGATCGTGGCCTCGATGGCGCGCTTGCGGCGGGCGACGAAGTCCCGGAGCTCCTCGTCGACGGCGGGATCGAGCTTCGGCTCCTGGTAGGACGAGAGGAGCTTCTTCCAGCGCGTGGTGGCGCGCGTCTCGGCGTCCATCCGCCCTTTCTTGACCCAGGATTCGTAGGCCTCCGTGTCGGCCAGGTTCGGGAAGTGGAACTCCGTCTTGAAGTGCTTGCGCGTGTGCTCCTCCCCCAGGAAGTGTCCGCCCGCCCCGACATGGGCGATCACGTCCAGAGCGAGCGTTTCATCGCTGACCGGCACACCCGCGAAGAAGCGCGGCAGCATCTCCAGCATCTCGGCATCCAGGACCATCGCCTCGAACGAGGCCGTCAGGCCGCCGTCCAGCCAGCCCGCGCCGTGCAGGACGTAGTGGCACCCGCCCAGCACGATCGGCCAGAGCTGCATCATCTTTTCCCACCCGGCCTGCGCGTCGGGCACCTTGGAGTTGGTCAGGACACCGCCGGCCCGGCAGGGGAGCGAATACCGCCGCGCCATCTGGGCCGACGACAGGATGCCGAGCGCGGCTTCCGGCCGGCCGAAGGCGGGGGCGCCGGTGCGCATCTCGAGGCCGGTCAGGAACGACCCGTACATCACGGGCGCTCCGGGACGCACCGTCTCGGCCAGGACGATCGCCGCCAGGCACTCGGCGTTCTGCTGGGCCACCGCCGCCGCCAGCGTCACCGGACTGGTCGCGCCGGCCATGATGAACGGCGTGATGACGTTCACCTGCCCCGCGGCGGCGTACTCGATGAGCCCCTCCGCCATGTTCGAGTCGTAGCGCAGCGGGCTGTTCGAGTTGATGATCCCGATCAGCACGGGTCGCTCGGCGATCTTTTCGCGGCCGCCGAAGACGATCGCCATCATGTCGATGTGGTCGCGCGCCCGCTCCGTGCTCCAGGCGTCGCCGATCATCCCCTTGGCGCTCAGCCGGACCTGGTGGTACAGGATGTCGAGGTGACGCGTCTCGACCGGCAGGTCCTTGACCGCCACCTCCGGGCAGCCGTGGTGCATGACGTCGATGACCTCGGACAGGCGGACGAGATTGTTCTGCTCCTCGAGCGTGCCGTCGCGCCGGCCGCCCTCGCGATCGGCGACGAACGGCGGTCCGCTGACCGGCGCGAACACCAGGTGGTCGCCGCCGATGATCACGTCGTTGTCGCGATTGCGCGCCTGAAGGGTGAACTGCGCCGGCGCCTTCGCGATCTGCTGCTCCACGAACTCGGGGGGGAAGAAGACGCGCTGCTCGGCGTCATCCACCTTGAGCCCCGCCTTGCGGAACAGGTCGAGGGCGCGCCCGTCCTCGAAGATCACCCCGTGCTCGCGCAGGATCTTCAGGGTGGCGCGGTGCACCTGCTCCTCCGCCTCGGGCGGCAGGATGTTCAGCGGCTTGAGAGTGTTCTTGAAACCGCGCATCGGCGTTGTCCCCGCCCGGCCGCCTCACGAGGGGGCGGTGGACGACCGGCGGCTGGAGGATGGGTCGGTGATTCGAGCCGGAAGCGTAGCAGAGGTGCCTGTGCCGCACAAGGCGGGCCCGGAACACCCGGCCGCATGGTGAGACGCGCGCTGCGGCGCTTCGGGGACGGTCCTAAGTGCGTGTCCGGCGCACGCGGCGGGACACCGCACGCGCAGCGCGCAGTGCGGCCACAAGAGTACGCAGCGCTCCAGCGGCGTCGTCGGGGGAACACAGCCGCACGATGCGGCGACCACGCCGCTTCAGCGACAGGTAATCCCCGAGCCCCTGCGCCTGCTTGAACGTTTCGAAATCGTGCGGCGTGCCAGGAATCGGCAGGACCATCGTGTCGTCCGGGACGATCTGGATGAACAGGCCCCGGTTGGGCCCCCCCTTGTGGAGCTGGCCGGTCGAGTGGAGGTAGCGCGGGCCGTAACCGAGCGTCACCGCGCAGCCGGTGGCCTCCAGAAGGAGGGATCGGATCGTCTCGAGGGCCGCGCGCGGAGAGCGGCTTCCGGGGTCGACGAACGCCAGGACGGCCATGTAGTCGCCGCGTCGTCTTCGGCCCAGGAGCGAGCCGACGGCGGCGGAGAGAGTCGCCGGCCCGCGCGAGGGCAGCTTGATCCCCCCCAGGAAGACGCGCGCGCGCCCCTCGGCCAGGGCCGGCTCCTCCTCGCGCAGGCCGCCCGTCGCGTCGAACTCCGCGAGCGCCGCCGCGGTGTTCGTCTTGCTTTCGGCGACGTTCGGCTCGTCGAACGGGTTCACGCCGAGGACCGCGCCGGCCACCGCCGTCGCGATCTCCCACTGCACCATCGCGGCGCCCAGATCGAAACGATCGCGCAGCCGCAGGACGACCGTCGGTGTCCTGGCCCCGCCGCGCCCCGCGGGCGGACCGGCCGTGGATTTCCTCCCGAGGGTCATGACGACCGCGACGCGATCCGGTCCGAGGAGCGTCGCCCGGGCGTCGGCCGGTGAGGCGGGGGCTTCGACCGGGACGAGACCCCGTCCCTCCTTGCCGGTGCTCTCGGCGAGGAGCTGTTCGATCCAGAGCCCGAACGGTCTCAGCCCCGGGTCCACGGCCAGGACGACCTTGTCGCGCCCCCGGCGCGCCAGCACACCGAGCGCAGCGCCGAGCATCAGACCGGGGTTGTCCGAGGCCGCCGCGGCCGGCCCGCAGGCATCGAGCATCAGGAGCGCGGACCTGAGGATCGCGGCGATGTCGGCGCCGCCCAGCGCCGCCGGCAGGAGGCCGAAATAGGACAGCGCCGAGTAGCGCCCCCCGATGTCGGGGGGGTTGTGGAACGTGGCGCGATAGGCGCGCGCCGACGCCTCGGCCGACAGGGGCGTGCCGGGATCGGTGATCGCCACGAAGTGCCGGCCCGCCAGGTCGCCGCGCAGCCGGCGCATCTTCTCCCAGAAGTACGACTGCAGGGCCAGGGTCTCCCCCGTCGTCCCCGACTTGCTGCTGACCACGAAGAGGGTCCTCGCCGGGTCGATGTCCGACTCGACGCGGCGCACCGCCCCGGGGACGGTCGAATCGAGGACGATGATTTCGGGAAATCCCGCGGGCGGCGGGAAGACCCGCCGGAAGACCTCGACGCACAGGCTCGACCCGCCCATGCCGAGGAGGACGGCGTGGCGCATGCCGTCGCCGCGGGCGCTCGCGGCGAACGCCTCGAGTCGCGGGACCTCGCGCAGCATCTCCTGCGGGGACCGCAGCCAGCCGAGCCGGTTCTTGACGATGCGGCGTGCAGCGGGATCAGAAGTCCACGGGGACGGATCGCCGCGGAACATCTTCGCTGCGAAGCGGCCGGCGGACAGGGTGGCGACCCGCCGGGCCACGGCGGGCGCATATCCGAGGAGACGGACGTCGCGCGCGGGGATGCGGAAGGGTTCGATCGGGCCGCTACGCCGCACGGCTCAAGCGGCGCCGACGAAACGCAGGACGCGCTCGGCGATCTGCGGGCCCGTGAAGCCGAACTTTTCAGCGTTCACCTTCCAGGGGGCCGAGGCGCCGAAGCGGTCGACTCCGATCAGAAGCGCGTCGCGCCCGGCCACGCGCTCCCATCCCTGGCTCCGCGCCGCCTCGATGACCACGCACCTCGCTCCCATCGGCAGGACCGAGCGCCGGTAGGGCTCGTCCTGGCGCAGGAAGAGATCCGGACTGGGCATCGACACCACGCGCGCGGCGACTCCGCGGGACGACAGGATCTCCTGGGCCTGCCGGGCCGGACCGACCTCGGAGCCGCTGGCGATCAGAACGAGGGACGGTCCCGTGCCGGCGTTCCCGGCCGGACCCGACCCGCGCGGCGCCGGAGCCTCCGACAGGACGTAGCCCCCCCGTCGCATGACGTCCGGAGAAAAGCCGGGGGCCCGCGTCAGGAACGGGACCTCCTGTCGGGTCAGGACGAGGGCCGTCGGGCCGTCCCGGCGCTCGAGCGCCAGCGTCCACGCCATCGCCACCTCGAGCGGGTCGGCGGGTCTCACCACTTCGAGATTGGGAACCAGCCGCAGGCCCGGCAGCTGCTCGACCGGCTGGTGCGTCGGACCGTCCTCCCCCAGGAAGATGCTGTCGTGGGTGAACACATAGACGACCTGGAGGCGCATCATCGCCGCGAGTCTCATCGGGGGGCGCATGTAGTCCGAGAAGATCAGGAAGCTCGCGCCGTACGGGATCGGCCCGCCGTACAGCGCCAGGCCGTTCAGGATGGCGCCCATGCCGTGCTCGCGCACCCCGAAGTGAAAGTTCCGTCCCGCGAACGAGCCGGGACCGACCGCCGTCGAGGACTTGATGAAGGTCTTGGTCGAGGGCTCCAGGTCGGCGCTGCCGCCGCACAGGGAGGGGACCAGCTCCGCCGCCTTCTGCAGCACCCTGCCGGAGGTGGCGCGCGTCGCCTCGGGCTTCGGAGCGGGCGAGCCCGCGGGCGGGGACACCGACTCGAGCAGGCGGGCGAAGAGATCCCCGGGGACGGCGCGCGCGTGGTAGAGGTCCCACAGCGCGCGCAGGTCGGGGCGCTCGAGGCTCCAGGCCTCGAAGCGTTTCCTCCAGTCCTCGCGGGCCCGGCGCCCCGCCTCGGCGCGCGCCGCGAACGGCGCCTTCGCTCCGTCCGGCACCAGGAAGGGAGGCTGCGCCGGCCAGCCGAGAGCCCGCTTGGTCGCGGCCGCCTCCTCCGGACCCAGCGGCTCGCCGTGCGCCCTGGCCGAGTCGTGCTTGCCGGGGCTGCCGTTGGCGATGTGCGTGCGCGCGATGATGAGCCGGGGCCTCGCGGTCTCGGCGGCGGCGCGGGCGAGCGCCGCCTGGATCTGCCCGTGATCGTGCCCGTCGATGCGCTCGACCGACCAGCCGTAGGCCTCGTAGCGGCGGCCGACGTCCTCGGAGAACGTCAGGGAGGTCTCTCCCTCGATGGTGATGTGGTTGTCATCGTAGAGCACGGTGAGGTTGGCGAGCGCGAGATGGCCGGCGATCGAGGCGGCCTCGCTCTGCACTCCTTCCATGATGTCGCCGTCGCTCGCGATCACCCAGGTCCGATGGTCGACGACCTTGATGCCGGGAATGTTGAAACGCTCCGCCGCCATCCTCGCCGCGATCGCCATGCCGACCGCGTTGCCGAAGCCCTGCCCCAGCGGCCCGGTGGTCGTCTCAACACCCGGCACGCAGCCGTGCTCCGGGTGGCCGGGGGTCATGCTCCCCCACTGCCGGAACCTCTTGATCTCCTCGAGCGGCAGGTCGTAGCCGGACAGGTGCAGGAGGGCGTAGAGGAGCATCGAGCCGTGACCGGCCGAGAGCACGAAGCGGTCGCGGTCCGGCCAGTCGGGGGCCCCCGGATCGAAACGCAGGTGCCGGGTCCAGAGGTAGAAGGCGTAGTCGGCCGCCCCCATGGGCAGGCCGGGGTGGCCCGATTTCGCCTGCTCGACCGCGTCGATGGCGAGCGTTTTCAGAGTGTCGATGGCGAGGCGCGTCGACTCGGCGCTGTCGGCTGCGGACGGCATCGGGCGGACGCTCCTTGGAATCCCCCTCTTCAGGCGGGGCTGGCCTGAAGGGCCTTCTCGAGGTCGGCGACGAACGAGCGCACCACCTCCTCGTGGTGCGGCTTCGGCGGTTTCTTGCGCATGACCACGTCCTTCATGTTGCGGGCGTAGGAGGACCGCGCCAACATCTTTCCCCCGTCGATCAGTCCAAATGTCGACGTGATGTGGCGGGCGATCTGGAAGATCTCGGAGGTGCTGAACCGCATGCGCTTGATGATCTCGTCCGTCAGGATATCGTATTCGGACCCGAGGATCTGGTTCCCCGGCATGGCAAAATTCTCGAACACCGGGATGCATTCCTCGATCGTCTTCTTGCGATCCGTCTCCAGGTGCATCTCCAGGACGCCTTCGTACCAGTGGAAGTGGCGCCACTCGTCGGCGATGATCTTGGTCAGGAGCTCGTTCAGGAGCGGCTCCTGCACGGTGCGCCGGAACATCTGGTAGAAGAAGGCGGTCAGGAGCTCCTGGCAGTACGTGAAGCAGTTGGCCTGCAGCGGAGTCTTGATGTACGGCACGTCGAACTTCTTCGAGCGCGGCCGCTGCAGCGATTCGTGAAGCTCCTTCTTGTCCAGTCCGACGAGATGCAGGTACGCCACCAGTTTCGCCGCGTGGTTCGACTCCTCCCTCTCCCAGAGCTGGAAGAAGGTCGCCATGGTGTCGTTCGTGCAGAACTGGTCGAGGAGGAGCGACGTGTACACGTCGGCGTACGACTCGACGAACGTGACGAGCTTCACCACCAGCAGGTTGTCGAGCGTCAGCTTGCTGCGGTCGAACATCGACCAGTCGATCGTCACCGGACCCTGGTCGTCCCAGCGAATCTTGCGCGCGCCGGCCTCGAACTTGCCGAATCGATCGGTCAGGACGGCGCTGTCGATCGGGATGGACGGCCGCGCCGGGACGTACGGCCGCGGAGTGCCCTGGCCGGAGCCAGTGGCGGCGTTCGCGTTGGATAGGGTCATCGACTCGCCTTTCGTCAAAGGGCGCGCACCGCCGGTCCCCTATGGGACCGAAGGCCCCTGCGGCGCGCGCCGCCGCTTCCAGAAGAAGCTCGATTGAGAACGAAAGAGGCTACAACCTGCGACCCGAGACCATCCCGTGCGCCTCTTCCTCCTTGGGGACCGGGACAGGATACGTATTGGTGTAGCAGGCGGTGCAGAACGAACGGCCCTCGCCCACCGCGCGGTACATGCCCTCGAGCGACAGGTAGCCGAGGGAGTCGGCCCGTATGTAGCGTCGGATCTCTTCGACGGTGTGCGAGGAGGCGATGAGCTCCGCCCGGCGGGGCGTGTCGACGCCGTAATAGCACGGACCCACGGTCGGCGCGCACGAGATGCGCATGTGGACTTCGCTCGCTCCGGCCGAGCGGACCATGGACACGATCTTCCGGCTCGTGGTGCCGCGCACGATCGAGTCGTCGATGAGCACGACCCGCTTGTCCTTCAGGAGCGCGCGCACCGGGTTCAGCTTCAGCTTCACCCCGAAGTGACGGATCGACTGCTGCGGCTCGATGAACGTGCGCCCGACGTAATGATTGCGCACCAGTCCGAATTCCAGCGGGATCTTCGATTCATCGGAATATCCGAGCGCCGCGTACATGCCGGAGTCGGGCACCGGAACCACGATGTCGGCCTGAACCGGCTGCTCCTTGGCGAGGATGCGACCGAGCCGCTTGCGCACTTCGTGCACGCTCCGCCCGAAGACCTGCGAGTCGGGTCGCGAAAAATAGACGTACTCGAAGATGCACTGCGACACCGGCTGCGGGGGGAACGGCCGGTACGACTTCACGTCCGCCTCCCCGATGACCACCATCTCGCCCGGCTCGATGTCGCGGACCAGGACGGCGTCGATGAGGTCGAAGGCGCAGGACTCGCTGCTGAGGATGTGGGAGTCTCCCAGACGGCCCAGCGACAGCGGGCGGAAGCCGCGCGGGTCGCGCACGCCGATGATTCGATCCCGGGCGATGAAGATGAGCGAGTAGGCTCCCTCCACCTGCTTCAGGGCGTCGACGATGGCGGCCTCCAGGTCCTCCTTCTTCGAGCGGGCGATCAGGTGCAGGATGACCTCGGTGTCGCTGGTGGTGCGGAAGATCGATCCCTCCTTCTCCAGCGCCATGCGGATCGCCTGGGCGTTGACCAGGTTGCCGTTGTGCGCCACCGCGATCTCGCCCTTGCACGAATCGATCAGGAACGGCTGCGCGTTCTCCACGCTGCTCTTGCCGGCGGTCGAGTAGCGCACGTGCCCGATGGCGAGATCACCCCTCAGCCGCCTCAGCATCGGCTTCTTGAAGATGCGCGCCACGTGCCCCATCCCCTTCTCTTCGTGCAGGCGATCGCCGCTCGACGACACGATGCCGGCGGATTCCTGGCCGCGGTGCTGCAGGCCGTGCAGCCCCAGGTAGGTCAGGTGCGCGGCCTCGGGATGATGGTAGACGCCGAATACGCCGCACTCGTCGTGGAATCGATCGTCGCGCGTCGCGGGGGCGTGTTGACGGATTCGGGCCAAGCGATCCTCCTGGACGAACATTATACTTCGGATCCTCCGCCGCTCAGTCCCACCCGTCGACGAGCCAGCGCGATCCCTTTTTGACCATCCTCAGGGTCCGGGGCTGCCCGTCGATCGATCCGGGCTCGCCGGTGACGGTTTCGTAAAGGCGCACGCGCGCAACGGCTCCCGTGGTCCCCTGCGGCGTCATGTCCACGATCTGGTAGGCGACGTGGCCTCGGCCCGTCGCCGGCGTGAACAGCGCCCTGAGCGCGTCCTCGTCGAGCTTCTTGAGCAACGCCGGGCTCATGCCCTGGCGCGCCGCCGCCGCGTCCCCCCTGATCCAGGCGCGCAGAACCATGCGCAGCGCGGTCACGCCGTTCACCGCGTCGGCGAAGCGCAGCTTCTCGGTGGCGCCGATCGCGAGATCCGCCACCCGCCACAGGCCGCTGTCCTGGAGCACCAGGGTGATCGCCTCGGTGCGTCTCTCCGACGCCTCCCCCTGCTCCTCCCAGAGGCTGCGGACCGACGCGATATAGCTCGAGGCCGGCGTGACCTGTTTGCCGGCCGTCCTGGCCGGCTTCAGATCCTTCTCGGCAAAGTCGAAACCGGCCAGCCGGTTGCCGCGCTTGCCGTTGAACGGGGCCGAATCGTGATCGAAGCGCGCCTGGAGCCTCTCGGTCATCACGCCCCTGAGCTGCCGGATGGTCTGATAGTGGCGCGACGCCATGAACAACCGCAGCGCCCCGCCGGCCGTGCGCGTCGGGTCCTCCGCGGCCGGCGTCCCCTCCTGCTCATCCGGAACGAGCCCGGTGTCGGGCGCCGGCGATTCCTCCGGCGTCTGCGCCAGGGCCGGTCGCCCGGCCGCGATGAGAATCGTCGAGGCCAGACACAGCGCCAGCCCCAGCCGGACCCTGGAAACGTTTCTCTGGAGTCTTCTCATGCCGCGACCACCCTTCCCCGCCCCGACCGAGGGCCGGAAACGGTACCTTGCCCCCGAGAGCCCGTCAAGCGCTCCGAAGCGCCTGACCGCAGGGCGTTTGAGGGGCGCTCTCCGCCGGCCGGCCTCTACTGCCGTTCACTGGCGATGAACGGCTTCAGCCGGCGCTCGACGACGCCGCGCATCGCCTCGGGGAAGCACAGCCGCTGCAGCTTGCGCGGCTCATTCCGGATCGAGTCGATGAGCGGCGACACGCTGCGCTCGGACATGTAGCCGACGATGCGCCCGCGCACCGCCAGGCCGATGTCCTCCGGAGCCGTTCCCATGCGATCGGAGTAGGCCAGATCGCGGTACGGCAGATCGGTCGCGTCGTCCTCCAGGAGGTAGTAGCGCGGGTCGAACCCCTTCTTCCGGAACAGATCGTTCAGCTCTTCGATCGCCTGGCCGAACGCCTTGTGCCGCGTGCCCGTCGTCAGTCGAACCGTCTTGAACAGCCGCCGCCGCGTGATCCGGTCGCACAGGTCCCGCAGCACGGCGTCGACGCGGCCGACGGGCGCGAGCGACCACTCCTGGAAGGCCGACAGGAACAGCCAGTCGTCCAGACGCAGGAAGTCCTCGACCGGCAGGTTGCCGCGTGTCTCGACCAGGCGACCGATCGACTCCGGGCAGGGATCGGGCAGCCGGCCGCTCTCGGCGTGGGCGTCGACCAGGCGCTGGAGGGCCGTGCGGATCATCTGCTCCGCGGCTCGGCTCGTCTTGTGGTAATACACCTGTTGATACATCAGGTACCGGCCGATGACGAACTGTTCGGCCGCGTGGTACCCCTTCGTCCCGTTGATGGCGAGCCTCAGATCCGAATCCTTCCCGGCGCCCGGCCGGCCCCGCCGCGCCAGCCTCAGATTGGTGAGGATCCACTCGAGATCGTACTGACCGTAGGCGACGCCGGTCATGAACGAGTCGCGCAGCAGGTAGTCGAGCCGATCCGCGTCGAGCTGCGACGAGACGATGTCGGACACGAACGACGGCCGATAGGTGCGATCGTAGACCGCCAGGACTTCGTCCACCAGGCCGGCGCGGCGCAGCAGCCGCCCCGCCTCCCCGCGGGCATGCCGGATGATCAGCCGGGTCCATTCCTCGTGCTTGCGGTCGTTGAACACCTTCTCGTACAGGTGCGAGAACGGGCCGTGTCCGACGTCGTGCAGGAGGGCCGCGGCGATCGCCACGAGGCGCGTGCGCTCCAGCGCGCGCCCCTTCCGAGGGATCTGCCCGGCGGCGAGGAGCGCGTCGAAGATCCGCTTCGCCATGAAGGCCACGCCGACCGAGTGGGTGAAGCGGGTGTGCTCCGCGCCGTGGAAAGTCAGGAACAGCGCGCCGAGCTGCCGGATGCGCCGCAGTCTCTGGAACTCGCGGGTGTTCAGGAGATCGAGGACCACCTTCTCCCGATCCTTGTCGAATCCGATCGAACCGTGGATCGGGTCACGCAGGTACTTGTTTGCCAGGGCCCCCTCCCCCGAACACGCCGGGCTTCCCGGACAGGATACGCCAGCACCGAAACCGGCCATGAAAGATTTTTTCAGCGGACCGCCGACGCCGGGCCGCCCAACTCGAGGCATCCCGTCGATTCAACGGGTTAGGTGGACGAGGACCGTGGCACGAAGCTTGCGATCCTGGACGAACAAGCTGAACAGGGAGGCTACCGAAGGGGCCATGGGAAAGAGAGGAACCGCCATCGCGAGGATCGCCAGGAGGCCCGCGTTCTCCCCCGGGGCCGCACTCCTGCTTTACTTCGCAGCGGGCCTGGCCGTGGCCGCGCCTCCCGACACAGGCGTGGACACCGCCACGGAGGCTTCGCCGGCTGCGTTACCTCGGCAGACCGGCGACTCCGTGGCGGTCAAGTCGTTGCTCGCCGACGACCGGATGCTCCTTTCCTGGCTCAAGGACAATAACAAGGATGTCCTGGCCGCGGCCACGCGCGTCGACCAGGCGATGGCGGCGCTCCGGCAGGATCGACTGCACCTCAATCCCTCTCTCTCCGGGAGCGTCTCCGACCTGCCGCTGGGCGACACCAACCCGCCGGGACTGACTTCGAAGGACACCGCGATCTACGGCACGGTCCTGTCGCAGACGGTGGAGATCGGCAAGCGCGGGCCGCGCATCGAATCGGCCCGCCTGCGCCTCGAATCGGGACGGCGGTTGTACCTGGATGTGCTCGGCGACACCATGGCCGAGGCGCGCGCCGTCCTCGGCCGCGTCGCCTACCTGGGCGCGCGCCAGTCGGTCCTGGAGGACAGCCTGGCGTCGGCTCAGCAGAACGTGGAGCTGCAGCGCTCGCGGGTCGACAACGGGGATCTGAGCGGAAACGATTTCGACCGTCTCCTGGTCGACACGATGCTTCTCGAATCGGAGGTCGCCGCCAACCTCCGGGAGTCCGAGGCCGAGGTGGCCTCCTGCGGCGCGGTGCTGGCGGCCCCCTGCGGTGTGGAGGAGACCGGCATCGACAGCGTGAACGGCGCCGCCGCGCTGCCGGAGCCCGGAGACATCCGGACGGCGATCGACCGCCGGCCCGACATCCAGGCGCTGATGCTCGAGCGCGACGCGGCCGGGAAGGACGCGCTCCTGGCCCGCCGGCGCAGGATCCCGGATCCCAGCCTGAGCCTCGGATACACCCATGACAATCTGACGATTTCCGGCGACCAGCCGCGCACCTACCTGTTCTCCATCGGCATCCCTCTGCCGATCTTCGACCGCGGCCAGCACGACGCGAGCCGCGCCGAAGCGCGGGCCCGCGAGCTGGAGCTTGCGGCCGCCGGCCTGCGGGAGCGGGGGCGGGCCGACGTGCAGGCGCTCCAGGAGCGTCGTGCGTCCCTGGAGCGCACGCTCGACGGGCTCCTCGAGCAGGCGGTGCCCAAATCGAAGGGGGTGCTGGAGGCGACCCTCGGGGCGGTCAACAGAGGCGGCGTGAGCATGACCGACCTCCTCCTGGCGCGCCGCACGCACACCGATCTGCTCCTCAAGGTCATGGATCTTCAATTCGACCTGTTCTCCGTGCGCAACGACCTGCGCCGGGCCCTGGGGCTCGATGCCGATCTGGCGCGCGGCTCGATGACGTCGTCGGAGGTGACTCCATGAAATTCCGCGTGGTCCGGATGTTCGGTCTCTCCAGCTCGATGCTCGTGGGAGGCCTGTCGGTGTGGCTGTCGACGGGCTTCAGCCGCGAGCCTGTCGTCGCCGCGAAACCCGCCGGTCTGACCGTCGAGGGAAGCGCGCTGACGATCGCCCCCGACGCGCCGCAGTGGCAGGCGTTGAAGCTCGGCATCGTCACCACCGCCGACACGCGTCTCACCGATCCGGTGCCGGCGCGGGTCGCCATCGACGAGACCCGGGCCTCGAAGGTGCAGACACCCCTGAGCGGCCGCGTCGGGCAGGTCTTCGTCGATCTCGGGCAGAAGGTGAAGCAGGGGGACCCGCTGTTCTCCGTCACCAGCCCCGAGATCGCCGACCTGCGCGCCGCCAAGGAAAAGGCCGCGCTCGATCTCGAGGTGGCGCGGACCAGCTTCGAGCGCGTGCACGCCATGGTCCAGACCCGCGCCCTGCCGGCGAAGGAGGAGATCCTGGCGCAGCAGCAGCTCAAGGAAGCCGAGATGTCCCTCAAGGTCGCCGCGGCCAAGGTCGACGCCCTGCGGGTCTCCGAGAAGGCCGACAACGAGTTCACCCTCGTCGCCCCCTGTCCGGGGGTGGTCGTCGAGAAGCACGTCCTGACCGGGCAGCAGGTGGGGCCGGATGCGGGGACGGCCCAGATGGTCATCGCGGACCTGGCCTCGGTATGGGTCCTGGCCGATCTCTTCGAGTCCGACGCGACCCAGATCAAGGAGGGGTCCCGGGCCGTCGTGACGAGCCCCTCCATTCCCGGTCTGAACGCGGAGGGGACGGTCGCCATGGTGTCGGCGGTCGTCGACCCCGACCGGCACACCGTCCCGATCCGGGTGCGGCTCGCCAATCCCGACGGCGTGTTGCGGCCGAACACTTACGCGCGCGTGCGTTTCGCGACGGCGAGCCGGGCCGGGACCGTGGAGATCCCGGCCACCGCGCTGATCAGCGATGGCGCGCGGCAGTACGTGTACGTGCGCGACGACGCGGGGCGCTTCGCGCGGCGCGAGATCGTCGCGGGCGCCTCGCGGGACGGGCGCGTCCCCGTCCTGTCGGGTCTCACTCCGGGCGAGATCATCGCGGACGAGGGCGGTCTCCTGCTCGACAACCAGGTCACCCTCGGAGCCTGAGACCCGACCCGATGCTCGACGCGCTCCTCCGATACTCCCTGAAGAACCGGATCGCCCCGTTCGTCCTGGCGGCGGTGCTCGCGGCGGGCGGCTGGTACGCCTTCAGCAGGCTCACGGTCGAGGCCTTCCCCGACCCGACCGACACCCAGGTGCAGGTCATCACGCTGTTCTCCGGCCAGCCCACGGAGGAGGTCGAGAGGCGCGTCTCGATCCCGCTCGAGCGCGCGCTGAACGGCACGCCGGGCCTGTTCCGGCTGCGCAGCATCTCTCTCTTCGGGCTGTCGTTCGTGACCCTGACCTTCGAGGACGGCGTCGAACCCTACCTGGCGCGCCAGCAGGTCCTCGAACGCATGGGCCAGGCCGAGCTTCCGGAAGGAGTCCAGCCCTCCCTCGGCCCCCTCGCGACGCCGATCGGCGAGGTGTACCGCTACACGCTGCAGGGGAAGGGGGCCGACCCGATGTCGCTGCGCACGCAGCAGGACTGGGTGGTGAGACCGCAGCTGCTGCGGGTCCCCGGCGTGGCCGACGTGGTGTCCTACGGCGGCCTGCTGCGCGAGATCCACGTCGAGCCGGACCCCGTGCGCATGGCCGCCCTGGAGGTCGGCCTGTCCGACATCTTCGAGGCGCTCAAGAAGGCGAGCGACAACGCCTCGGGCGGCTACGTCGAGCGCGGCAGCGAGATGTTCGTGATCCGCAGCCTCGGCATCTTCAAGGACTTGAAGGACGTGGAGGAAGTGCGTGTCGGCTCGAAGGGGGGCGTGCCCGTGACCGTCAAGAACGTCGGCCGGGTGACGATCGGGTACGCCCCCCGCCAGGGGATCGTGACGCGCAACGAGGACGAGGACGCGGTCGAGGGGATCGTCCTCATGCGCCGCGGCGAGAACCCTTCGGTCGTCCTGAAGGGGCTGCGCGAACGGATCGCGGACATCAACGATCGCGTCCTGCCGCAGGGCATCCGCATCCAGCCGTTCTACGACCGGACCGAGCTGGTCGACACGACCCTGCACACGGTGTTCCACAACCTCGCCGAAGGGGCGTTCCTGGTCGTGCTCGTCCTGTTCCTGTTCATGCTCTCGGTGAAGGCCTCCCTCATCGTCGCCGCGGTCATCCCGCTGTCGCTGTTCTCGTCGTTCCTCTATCTCTACGTCCGGGGGATGTCGGCGAACCTCCTGTCGATGGGTGCGGTCGACTTCGGGATCATCGTGGACGGCGCGGTCATCCTCGTCGAGCACCTGTTCCACCGGGTGCACGGCGAGGACCTGCGCGACGACGTCCATCCGGGGAACGAGGCCGAGCGTCTGTCCGATCGCATCCTGAAGGCGGCGCGCGAGGTGGCGCGGCCGACCCTGTTCTCGCTTCTGATCATCATCGCCGCCTACCTGCCGATCTTCTCGCTGCAGCGCGTGGAGGGACGCATCTTCCGGCCGATGGCCAACACCGTGGTCAGCGCCCTCCTGGGCGCCCTGCTCGTCAGCTTCACGCTCGTCCCGGTCCTGGCCCACATGTCGCTGCGACGCTCGAGGCCGGTGCCCGACTCGCCCCTGCTCTCGTGGGCCCGGCGGGCCTACGACCCGGCCATCCGCTTCTCCATGCTGCGTCCGGAGATCGTCCTGACGCTCGCCGCCGGAGCGTTCCTCTCGGCCCTGACGCTCCTGCCGCGTCTCGGCTCCGAGTTCCTCCCCGAGCTGAACGAGGGGGCGCTGTACGTCACCCTCACGCTGCCGGGCAACATGTCGCTCACCGCCGGCCGCAGGCTCGTGCCGCTCCTGAAAGAGCGGCTCCGGCGCACGCCCGAGGTCACGGAGCTCCTGAGCCAGCTCGGTCGTCCGGAGGACGGCACCGACCCCACGCTGTCGAACAACCTGGAGATCTTCGTCAAGCTCAAGCCGATGCCGGAGTGGCGCTCGTCGGTGCACGGCCTCGACGATCTCATCGCCGAGATGGAGCGGAACATCCGGGAAGTCCCGGGAACGGAGTACAACTTCTCGCAGCCGATCAGGGACAACGTGAACGAAAACATCTCGGGCCAGTTCGGTCAGATCGCCGTCAAGATCTACGGGGACGATCTGGACGTCCTGCAGGACGCCGCGCTGAAGGCGGAGGACGCGATCGCGAAGGTGCCGGGTGTCGCCGATCTCGGCATCGTCAAGGCGGGCGAGATGCCGCAGATCGCCGTGACGCTCGACCGACAGGCCCTGGCGCGCTACGACCTCGACCTGGCGGACGTGCAGGACTACGTCGAGACCGCGATGGGCGGTCACATCGCGTCGGAGCTGTGGGAGGGCGAGAAGCGCTTCGACGTCACGGTGCGGCTCCCCTCGGCGACGCGCGAGGACATCGGCTCGATCCGCACTCTCATGCTGCCGCTGAAGAACGGCGCCCTGGTGCCGCTCACCGCCGTCGCCGACGTGCGCATGGGCACCGGCCGCGCCGCCATCACCCGCGAGAACGGACGGCGCTACGTCGGCATCCGCATGAACGTGCGGGACCGCGACATGGGGTCGTTCGTGCAGGAGGCGCGCGCCCGCGTCGCCTCGGGCCAGGCCCTCCCGGCGGGATACGAGATCACCTGGGGCGGGGAGTTCGAGAACCAGGAGCGCGCCATGGCCCGGCTGCAGCTGGTCATCCCGCTGTCGCTTCTCCTGACCTTCCTCCTGCTGTTCTCGGCCTTCGGCTCGGTGTGGGACTGCGCCCTCATCATGCTGAACGTGCCGCTCGCCCTCATCGGCGGTGTCCTGGGACTGGCGGCCGCGCGCATGCCTCTGTCGGTGAGCGCCGCCGTCGGCTTCATCGCGCTCCTCGGGCAGGCGGTCTTGAACGGTGTCCTCGTGGTCGCCTCGATCAAGGCGCGCGTGGAGCGCGGCGAGAACTTCTATGAGGCGGTGGTCGCGGGAACGCGCGACCGGCTGCGGGCCGTCCTGATGACGGCGCTCCTGGCGTCGCTCGGTCTTCTGCCGGCGGCCCTGTCGCACGCCATCGGCAGCGAGACGCAGCGCCCCATCGCGGTGGTCGTGGTCGGTGGTACTCTATCGTCGGCCGTGCTGACCCTGGTGATCCTGCCCGTTACGTACTACTGGGCGACCCGTCTGAAGGAGCGTCTCCTGGGTCGCGCCCCGGCGCTGTCCCCGCTCCTGCCGTGAGCCCCGGCGGGGAGGGGCAGGACCTCTCGGCCGTCCACTCCCGCTTCGCGCGCGCCGTCCTTCTGATCTACCTCGGCACGGCGGTCGTCGCCGTCGCGCTCCTGGTGGCGGCGCTCGCCACCGACCTCGCCTATCAGCAGGAGGTCGCCCGCGAGACGCTCCTGCTCGAGACCCAGGTGCACGCCTATTACCTCGGCCGCCACCTGCACCTCCTGGCCGCGGAGCTGTCGCGTCTCGGCCTGCGCTCGGAGGTGAACCTGCTCGACCGCAACTCGGAGCCCGAGCGCAGCCTCCTCAGACTCACGCACGAAAAGAGCGCCTTCTTCAACGTCGGCGTGGCGGTCATCGGCTCGGACGGGGCGGCGATCTGGGCCGAGCCGCAGAGTTTCCTGCCCGCGGGCGTGTCGCTCGCGTCGGAGCCCTGGTTCCAGGCGGTCCTGCGCACCCGGAACGTCCTCATCGCCCCGGTGATGCCCGAGCGCGAGCGCGACTCGGTGCTTTACATGGTGTCCCCGATCCTGCGCGGCGGACAGTTTCAGGGGGTCCTTCTGGGCGCCATCGACCTGGCTCCCGAAGGGGCGCTGGGGACCGAGTTCCATCCCGGGACGCACAGCATGAACGTCCTGGCGACGCGCTCCGGCCTGGTGATCTACCCGCCCAAGCCCCCCTCCTTCTCCTCGGGAGCCGACTGGAAGTCGATCGTCGAGAGCCACCCCGACGATCCGTTCATCACCGAGGCGCTCCTGACGCTGCCGGACGACTCGCCCGGGACGACACGGCCCCCCGCCCGCACCATGATCGCCGGCAGCCCGGTGCAGGGGACCGAGTTTCTCCTCCTGACGCTGAGCGACGCGAATCTCTTCTTCGGCCCGGCGCGCGCCCGCCTGGCGACACGCCTCTCCCTGGGGCTCGTCCTGGCGCTCGCCCCGGTTCTGTTCCTGGTCTTCCTGTTGCGCCGCTCGTTCCGCCTCTTCGAGAAGTCGGAGGAGGTGGCCCTGCGAGGCCAGCGCCTGCGCATGCTGGGGGAGGCGGTGAATCTCATCGCCCACGAAGTGAAGAACTCGCTCAATGGCCTGCGGGTCGGGCTGGACCTGATCCTCCAGGGGGATCGGCTCGCCCTCGAGACCCGTCACCGCCAGGCCGTCGGTGGTCTCCGCACCGAGATGGAGCGGCTGTCGAACTTCACGACCGAGCTCCTCAGCTTCTCCAAGGGTGTCGTGCCCCGCCCGGTGTCGCTGGACCTGGCCGATCTGTCGCGCAAGGTGACCGAGCTCCTGCGCGGCCGGGCCGTGGATCTCGGCGTGGCGCTGGAGGTCATGGTACCCGCGGGCCCCGTCCAGGTCAGGGCCGACCCGACGCTTCTGCACATCGTCATCACCAACCTGGTCGGCAACGCCCTGGAGGCTCTGTCGGGCGATCACTCCTCGACTCCCAGGGTGCGCGTCGAGGTGGAGCGACGCGGCCCGTCGGCGCAGGTGCGCGTTCTGGACAACGGGCCGGGTGTGTCGCCCCAGGTCCGGCCCCGTCTGTTCGAGCCGTTCGTCACAGGCAAGCCGAGCGGCGTCGGCATCGGCCTGGCCCTGTCGCGCAACATCGCGCGCGCCCACGGCGGAGAGCTGGCGCTGCAGGACGGGGCCGCGGGCGCGACGTTCGTCCTGACCCTGCCGCTTTCCGCGTGACCGTGCGGGAGCGCCGCCGCGACGCGTGCCGGGCGCCTCTCACCTCGCAGGCCGGTCACTCCGGGGGTACGATAGACGGACGTTTCCGGGAGGAGTCATGAACGCCAGCATCCTGGTGGTGGACGACGAGGCGGTCTTCCGCGTCCTGGCGGAGGAGGCCCTGACGGCCGAAGGGTTCGAGGTCAGGACCGCGGAGAGCCTCAAGAAGGCCCGCGCCGAGTTCGAGCGCGCCGCCCCGGACGTCCTGATCCTCGACCGCCGGATGCCCGACGGCGACGGGATCGACTTCCTCAAGAGGCTCCGCGACGACTCCTCGGGGCGCGGCGATCCGTCCTCCGCCCCGGTCGTCATCGTGGTGACCGCCTACGGCGACGTCGAGAACGCCGTCGAAGCGCTGAAGGCGGGCGCCTCCGACTATCTCACGAAGCCGGTGCAGCTCACCGACCTGGTCGTCAAGCTGCGCAAGGTCCTCGAGACCCGCGGTCTGAAGGACCGTCTGGCGATCGCCCGGAGCAGCGCCGAGGGTCCGGCGATGGTCGAGCCGAAGAGTCCCGCGATGCGCGAGGTGGTCGAGCGCCTGCGCAGCGTCGCCGTCAGCCCGCTCACCCCCGTCTTCATGTACGGTCCCTCGGGGGTCGGCAAGCAGCGCGCGGCGGAGCTCCTGCACGCCCTCACCTGGTCGGGCAGCGACCCGAACGCCCCCTTTCTGGAGGTCAACTGCGCCGCCCTGCCCGACGACCTGGTGGAGAGCGAGCTGTTCGGCCACGAGAAGGGGGCGTTCACCGACGCCCGCACGATGCGGCGCGGTCTCTTCGAGCTGGCGGCAGGCGGAACGCTCTTCCTGGACGAGATCACCGAGCTGCCGCAGCGATCGCAGGCGAAGCTGCTGAAGGTTCTCGACACCATGCGTTTCCGGCGCCTCGGCGGAGAGCGCGAGATCGCCGTCGAGCTGCGCGTCGTGGCGGCCACCAACCAGGACGTGAAGCAGGCGGTCGCGGCGGGCCGGTTCCGCGAGGATCTGTACCATCGCCTGGCGGTCTTCTGGCTCACCATCCCGCCGCTGTCGGCGCGGCGCGAGGACATCCCGGACCTCGCGCTGACGTTCGTCCGTTTCTTCACCGGCCGCGTCAAGAAGCGCCTCACCGGTCTCACGGAGGAGGGGCTGGCGGCCCTGGTCGCGTACGACTACCCCGGCAACGTGCGCGAGCTGCGCAACATCATCGAGCGCGCCGTCATCCTGGCGCGCGGACCCGAGGTGACGCCGCGCGATCTCATCCTGCCCGAGACCGGGGCGTCGGCGCCGCCGGTCGCGGCGGACGGCGCCTTCTTCCGCCTGGGCCCCGGCCCGGACGATTCTCCCCCGACCCTGGAGACAGTCGAGCGCGCCTACGTGGCGCGCGTGCTCCAGTTCTGCCAGGGCCGGCGCATGGCGGCCGCCGAAGCGCTCGGCATCTCCTACCCGACGTTCCTCAAGAGACTGCGCGAGCTGGGGCTGGAGTAGCCGTCACGGACAGGCGTCGCTGCCGTCGATCCGGCGGAAGCCGTCCGAGGTCCTGCCGTAGAAGCTCTTGTGTCCCGCCGCGTCGATGAAGCGCGAGAGATAGAAAAAGACGTGGCCCGCCGGCGGGTTGTCGGGATCGGCCACGACGCCGCCGGGGCTGCGGGAGGCGAGGCAGACGGGGGGCGCGAAGAACGCCAGGTCGAGGAAGTTCGACAGCTGCTGCGTATCGTCGAGATCCCCCCGGATGACGTCCACGGCCTGGTCCGGAGCGGGCACGTAGGCCTGCAGCGTCCCGTCCCTCGCCCACCACAGCGCGAACGTCCGCATCGACATCATCGTGTAGGTCGCCGCGTCCCACGCGAAGAGGCCGCTGCCGTCGTAGGCCAGCCCGGTGATCTGCGGGACCGTGGTGATCCCCGTGTCCGCCGCGTCGGCGAGCAGGATGTCCTGACCCGCGGGATCCGGCTGGATGAAGTAGAAGGACCCCGTCGGGGTGGCTCCCAGGAGACCCTCCGGCGCGGCGTCGAGCGCCAGGATCTTGTCCCGCAGCGGACGGTTCCAGAGGGTCGCGTGCGTGGACGGGTTGATCGCGAAGAGCGTGGGCGGACTCTCGTACGAACCGTAGAGCACGCCGCCCTGGAACCCCAGCCCTTCGAGCGGCGCGTTGCCTGGGGTGATGGAGGGGCTCGGGAACGAATCCAGGATTCTCCCCAGAAGATCGAGCCTGTAGATCCGCGGGCCGAACGAATCGCGTACCGACGCGTAGAGACTGCTCCCGTCCCAGGCCAGACCGCGCACGTCGCCCGAACCCGGCGAGCGGAACGACGACAGGAGATCCCCGGTCTCCGGGTCGAGGACCAGGATCCGGAGGGCCAGGAGATCGGACACCGCCAGGCGTCCCGGCAGGGATGTCGCCGCCGCGCTGACGACCTGGAGGGGCAATCCTCCGTGCAGGGCCGGGCCGTCCCACCCCGGTGCGGGTCCCGGTGCGACCGCCAGGGTGAAGAGGGCGACGTCGTTCACGATCCCGTCGTTGCGGGCCCTCAGGACACCTTCGCCCACAGCCAGAGGCAGCGTGCCCAGGCTCTTCTCGATCGGACACGTGCTGACGACCGGGAGGACACCATCCCGGAACTCGACGTCGATGCCCCAGCCCGTCCGCCCGCCGAGCTCGGCCTGCGCCCCGATGCCGATGCGGGCGTCGATGAAGTCGCAGGAGGACGTCGACTGGATGACCGCCGTCAGGACGAGCGGGTCGCCGGTGTCAGGCGACGCGGGCGCGAGCGAGAAGCTCTGGATGTTGACCGAGGCCCGGGCCTCGGCCCAGGCGAGAAACGACAGGACGGTTGCGATCGCCCACAGTCCACGAGATCGTTCCCGAACGCGGTCCATCGGGCGCCCTCGCTTCCGGCCGTCGTCGATGCACCGTATATACCGCCCCGGGTGCTTACGGTCAACCGGGGATCATGCCCTCTGGTCACGGGCAGACCGCGGCCGGGGGAACCTCGCGGACGAGCGGGTAACCGAGCGGGCAAGCAAAAGGAAGAGGGACCGGCGGAGGATTCGCAGGGACGGTCAGAAAACAGTAGCCGGACGGTGGGCAATCCGCGCTCGTATGGCACGCGGCCCCCGTGCGAGTGGTCGTCGACCCGCACACGCCCGGATTGGCGCAGCCCAGCTGATTGAGGCTCGAGCCGGCCGCCGTGTTTCGCGACGCGAGGTAGTACACGGCGAACCCCACGGCGGGATCCGGATCACTGGCCTGGTCCATCGATCCCGTCGCCCCGGCGCCGCCCCCGCCCGCGGCGGGACCGACCGGAAGATTGCTGAAGAGACACGTGGCGGACGAGCCGGCCGCTCCGGACGTGTCCACCAACCAGCGGTAATTCGGATCGGACGGAGGCCCCAGGAGCGTTCCCTTACTGATCCCCGGCCCGATGAGGCCGCGATACACGTCGACGGAGCCGTTCCGCGAGGTCCAGAAGCGCAACGTCGTTGCGCGCGCTCCGCCGTCATAGTCGACTCCGTGCGCGAGATTCAGAGGATTGATCGATTCCCCGAATACCGTATCGTCACCGTCCAGCGTGTCGACCGGGACGGCGAGAGTCGCGCCCGACAGGCTCGTGCAATCCGGATCGGAGCTGCAACGCATCCGGACCGTGACCACGAAGGTGCTGCTATAGGTCGTCTGATGGGAAAGGAAAGGCTGAGCGGTCCAGTCCTGCACCAGCCCGCCATCCACCAGGTACTGGAACTGCGGCAGGCCGCCGAGGCACCCGCCGGGAAGCGTCGAGGCGGACGCATCGATGACGACCGTCGTTCCGGTGACCGGAACGGAGTCGAATCCGTCGAAGACCGGCCCCAACAAAGAGTCGGTGGCCCTGAGGACGATGTGCGTCCCTCGATCGCCGGTCTGGGGATCGCATGCGACCGGGCAGACGGAGCCCGGCGAGGGGCGCACGTCCAGCGCGGGCGGCGACTGTCCCTGGACCGCACCGGCGATCCGGATGTCGTCCAGCCACCAGCCGTTGTCGTCCGGCAGGTCGCGGTATCCCAATGACTCGTAGTACGAAGAGGTGACACCGTCCATTTGCCAGGTGCTGGCCATCCAGCGGATCCGTATCCTGCGGCCGAGGAAGGGCGCGAGGTTGAACTTGGTCTGGACCCAGGTGCCGCGTCCGGAGGGGTCGAGGACTCCTCCGTAGCAGTTGTCGCTCGGCCCCGTGGTGACTGCTTGGAGACTGCCGCATTTCGACCAGGCGTGTTCGCCGGCGCACATCGTCTCGTGCACTCCGCGAGGCGCGGGAGGATTCGAGCCGGTGTCGACCGGGGTGAAATCGCAGTAAGCGGCTCCAAACGCGCTCCAGGCCCTGAATTTCATGTCGTAGGAGCTCTGGAACGGCGTCAGGGTGTCCCAGGGGCCCCAGTCGTCCACGGCCGGGTCGGGGTCGCGGTCCGACTGGATGTGGACCTGGGCGCAGTCCAGGCACATGTTCCCCTCGCTGTTGATCGGGCCGAACAGATCGACGATCTGCCAGAACGACAGCGTGAGATCGTCGAGGTCGCGCGGCGGGATCGCCAGATTGATTGGAGCCGACACGAAGGCTTGCAGTGTTCTCAGGTGGGTCGTGTCGCCGTTCGAAGACACGTTGGGATCGAAGTGCGCTCCCATGTGCAGTGAGTTGGGGAGGGACAGCGCCTTCTGTCCGTCGGCGGGCGTGTTGTACGAGCAGCCTCCGACGCAACCCTGGCGGAGGGCGCCGAAGCCGCCGCTCTCGGTGTTGGGGCATCCGGTCGCGCCGGCCGGGCAATGGAAGTGCCAGTCCATGGGATAGTCCGTGTCGAGGCGGCATTCCAGGTTTCCCTCGGCGGGGGTGTTGAACCCGCCACAGGCGATGGCCGCCAGAGCGTCCGTCCCTGATGCCGCACCGCCGTGCGCGAAGGAGCCATGACTCATCTCCCCCGTGCCCGCATCGAGCAGGCCGAACGTGTCGGCCGTCGAGAATGTCCCGTCGCCGTCACGATCCCTGTCGAACGACTCCAGGACCGTGCCGTCATCCCCCGTCCCCGCGACCCCGTCGGGGCCGAGGACGTAGGCGGACGGAAGGCCGGGAGCGGCATCGATGTCGGCCGCCAGACGGATAGGGTAAGGATCGGAGGTCCCGTATCCTGAGGCGGTCGCGGTCAGATACAGCGTGACGTTGGCCGGTGTCGCCGTGGAGATCGTATGGAGCGTGTCGCTCGCCCTGAACGTGAAGCCGGGGACTGTCGGATCGAAGCTGCCGATGGTCCTGACCGCTTTCGCCGCGAGGTTTCCGAGGACATAGGCGGGGGTGGAGATGCACGCGACGTTCGGATCGTCCGTCGTCAGGTAGAGGTTGACTCCGGTGAGCGTCGGGCCGAAGTTCTTGATTGTGAGGACGAGCCGACCCGACTCTCCCGTGTCCGGGAAGGCGTCGTGGTCTCCGTCGAGATCACGGTAGGCGGCCGAGATGACACGCACGTCGGCTTTCAGGTACCAGGCCGCACCCGGATGAGAAGTGCAGAGCCCTACACAGACGCACGTCGTTAGAGCGAGACGTGCCAGGACAGGCCGACTTCGACTCTTCGACCGCATCATGGCATGGGGTGCGGCGGCGTTCAGCCTTTCACATACCCCCATCCGGGCCGGTTGTCAATCCGATTCAGCTCACTGTCCGGGGCCGCGCGGGATGAGGGGCAGGACGACCCGCGAGGGGTGGATCGCGTCGTGCAGGATCGTCTGGCGGGCGACGATCACGCGGCTCGACTCGCCGAACGGGTCGCCGGTGTTCGGATTGCGATCGAACGAGGGAAAACGGCTGCTGGTCACTTGCAGCCGGATGCGGTGCCCCTTCTTGAAGACGTTGCTGGTCACCATCTGGCCGATGACGAACTCGGTCGGCTCGTTCGGCGTCAGGAGCTCGGGCGCCGACTCCGACTTGCGGTAGCGGGCGCGCAGGAAGCCGGCCTCGTTCGGCGCGAGGTTGTAGGCGCGGCCGTCGGGATAGACGTCGCAGAGCATCACGGCGAAATCGGTGTCGACGGCGCTCGACGCCGCCCACAGGTGCACGGTGATCGGACCGGTCACCTCGATGTCTTCGGCGAGCGGCCCGGTGGTGTAGACGAGCATGTCCTGGCGCGACTGCATCTTCGAATGGTCGTACGGTCCCATCTTCTCGAAGTTTTCCACGACGACGGGTCGATGGGGATCGTAGACGTACCGATCGGGCGGCTCCTCGGCTCCTGCGGCCGCGGCGGCCGGTTCGGCGGTCGACAGCGAACCGTCCCCCGCAGCGGTGTTGGCGCGTCCGCCGCTGTGCAGGTAGTAGGGCACGTACAGCGTGCGCTTGAGCGGCCATTCGTTCTCGGCGCGCCAGACGTTGTCCCCCATCACGAAGATGCGCACCGGCGGTCCTTCGTCCACACCGTTCCTGATCTCCTTCAGCCAGCGGTCGTGCCACTTGATCACCAGAGAGTAGTAGTCGAACGTCATGTTCGGCCCGAAATCGATCTCCCCCACCTTGGTCTCGTATTCCGTCGGATCCCCGTGGTCCCAGGGGCCCAGGATGAGCCTCTGGCCGCGCCGGGCCAGATCGGTCGCGCCCTTCTCCCGCATGCCGTTGTAATTGGCGATCGCCCCGAGCGGGCCGTAGTTGCTGTCGTACCAGGCGGAGAAGTTGAGCGCCGGCGTCGTGATCTTCGGGTGGGCCCGGGTCACGTCGGCGAAGTCCCAGTAGGGCCCGTCGTCCGCGTGTTCGAGCCACTCGTAGTACCAGGGGGCGACCTCCTTCAGGACGGGAAACTCGCGCAGGGGCAGGTAGTTCTCCCACTGCCACTTGAGGCGGTCCCACTCCGCCTGAGCCTCCTTCTCCGTCACGGCACCGCGCAGCCCCTTGCGCTGCCTGACGTCGGGGGCGATGTTCAGGAGGATCCAGCGCATCCAGTCATGGTTGAACCCGCCGCCGAAGAAAAAGAAGTGCCGGCCCGTGTCGAACGTCATCGCCGGGAAAATCGACACGAGGTGCGGCGGGGCCTCCATGGCCGCGAGCCACTGCACGGCCCCCGGATAAGACAGCCCGAACGTGCCGACGCGGCCGTTGCTCCATCCCTGCGCAGCCGCCCACTCTATCGTGTCGTAACCGTCGTGGCCCTCCTGCTGGTACGGGCGGAACTCGCCGTCAGAACGGAACCGTCCGCGCACGTCCTGCACGACGACCGCGTACCCGGCCCGCGCCGCTCTCACGATGGTCGGCTCGTACCCCGACTCCACGAGAGCGTCCTTGCCGTAGGGCGTTCGATAGACCAGCGTCGGGAACCTACCGGGCGCCGCCGGGCGGTAGATGTCGGCGCGCAGGACGACCCCGTCGCGCATCGGCACCGCGGTGTTCCTCTCGACGGTCATGTTGGCGAAGTAGGGCTGCTGCACGAGGGCGCCCGTCGGCGCGGCCGGGCCGGCGTTCGCCGTGTCCGCCGCACCAGCGCCGGTCAGGTGCGCGGGGCGCTCGGCGCGGCAGGCCGTCGAGGCCACGAGCAGGGCGGCTGCGGAAAGCCGGAGCAAGAGTTCCGTCCGGGGCATGGAGGCGGACTGTACCATCCGGTCGAGGGGTCGATCAACCGTGCCGACGCCGGACCATTACAAAATCGCCATCGGCGGAAGCCGCCGGGGGCGCGGGTTACACGTGGGCTTCCTCTCGAAGGCCCGGAAATTCGGGCCGTTGCAGGGGTGGACGGGCTGATCACCCTCCATCATATTAATAGGGAGGATTGCCTCATGCACGGACGCATCGGGAGCCGGTTTCCCTTGTCTCTGCTTGCGGCGGCGGGAGCGCTCCTGCTGCCCTGTTGCGGGGGGCGCGCCGCGTCGCGCGCGGTGACCTCTGCGGAGCCTCCGCCGGTCGCCGAGTGGGAACACCCCTCGAGACTGGGCGGGGCCGAGCCCGCGGTGCGTCTCGACCGCCCCCGCGTCTCCCTGCCACCGGCCGAGCCGGAGGGGTGCTCGGAGGATTGCGACGAGGCGGGCGGTGCTTCGACCGCGGCCGGCGTGCGTGTCAGCCTGCAACCCGGCATGACGTTGTACTCGCTGTCGCGGGCGTACGAGGTGCCGCTCCAGACGATTCTGCGCGCCAACGGCATCCGCGACCCGACAACCATCCGCGCCGGCACCGAAATCTACATACCGGCGCCGGCGCAACCGGGCGCGGCGCCGGCCGCTCCCCCCGTGGCGGCCCCCGTCCCGCGGCAGAAGCCGATGTCGGAGGACGCTTCGGCCCCTTCCGAGATGAGCATCGCCTGGCCTCTCGATGGCCTGATCACGGGGGCCTTCGGCCAGCGCGGACGGCACCATCACCACGACGGCATCGACATCGACGGTGTCCGGGGCGAGGACGTCCGCGCCGTCGCCCCGGGGATCGTGGTGCACTCGGGCAGCGAGGGGAAGTACGGCAAGACGGTGGTGATCGATCACGGCAACGGCGTGACCACGCTGTACGCCCACGCCAGCCGGCTCCTGGTGCGCGAAGGGGACGAAGTCGAGCAGGGCCAGACGATCGCAGAGGTCGGCGCCACCGGGAACGCCCGCGGCACACACCTGCACTTCGAAGTGCGACGCGACGGCCGCCCGGTCGATCCGATCCCCTACCTGAAGCCGGGGATGATGGGGGCCGACCGCTAATCCATCTTCCGCCCGTGCTCGGTCGAGCGCGCCAGGGTCTCGAAATAATCGCACGCCGCCCGCGCGACCTCGCCGATGAACTCCTCGCCCGCCCTGTCATCCTGAAGGTAGGCGGTCATCACCGAAATGACGAACGGCCGCGCGGCGTCCGCGGAGCGGCCCGCGACGAAGACGATCCCCGAGTCGCAGCGCAGCCCGTCCAGATCCCCGTCCTTGTCGGCCGCCGGGACACCCGGCGGCAGCCCTCTCTTGATCGGAGTCTTTTCGTTCCGCTTCATGATCTCGATCGCCTTGCGGGTGTTCCCGGCGTTCAGGATCTCGCCCCGGTACAACCGCTCGAGCAGCCCGGCCATCTCGCGCGGTGTCGTGACGTTCTCGCGCCCGGCCCGCGCCGCCTCGAGGTCCATCATCCTGCGTCGCAGGAGCGTCTCCTTCATCCCCCAGGCGTCGAGACGTCTTTGCACAGTGTCCATGCCGACGAGATCGATGAGGACGTTCGTGGCATAGTTGTCGGAGAAGTCCATCATCAGGACGGCGAGATGATCGGCCGACAGGACCGGGTACGGCTCCGACCACTTCTCCAGCACGCCGCCCCCTTCCACGCGCGTCTTCGGATCGATCGGCACCGGGCGCGCCAGGTCGAGCCTTCCTTCCTCCGATCGCTTGAGAAGATCGAGGAAGATCGGCAGCTTGATGGTCGAGGCGGCGGGGAACACGGCGCCGGCGTCCTTCTCGAACGCTTCACCGCCGGCGAGATCGCGGATGACGTATCCCGAGGCCCCCTGCAGCCCGGAGACGAGGCGGGCGAGCCTCTCTTCGATCCGGCGGCGAAATTCGGCGCGTTTCGGCTCGGGTGTCGAGGCTGCGGGGTGCTGAGGCCGCGCCGTCCAGGCGGCATCGACCGGACAGGGACAGGCGGCCAGAACGAGCAGGGCCCCGGCCAGGGACCGTCTCACGGGCAGGAACCGGGGAGGAGGTTCACGGGCGGATCGCCGCTCTTCGTCTCTTCGCCGTAGGGGCCGACCGCCGTGACCACGTAGGCGAACACATGGCCGACGGCGGGGGACGCCGGGTCCCCTCCCGTCCACTGCGGCGTGGGCGCGGTGAAGACGCAGGCGAACGATCCGCCGGGGACGCCGCGATAGACGCGGTACGAGACCACCGGGGCCATGGTGTCGAACGCGAGGTCCTCCCAGGTCCAGGCCGCGGCCAGGAGCAGGAGCGGCTGCAGGGTGTTGCGGCCCGCGACTTCGAGGTCGGACAACGGCGGCATGATCTTGAGAATCGTGCCCTTGCGGTCGACGACATACGGCTCCCCCTGTCGATCGACGCCGAAGCCGGTCAGACTGTTCCTCAGGGTCGAGCCGGGGTCGATCTGCCCCGTCCAGTCGCGCGGATCGGTCGCGACACCGCCGACGACGCGCAACGAATGGATGAACCCCGAGCAGTAATCGCCGTAGAAGTAGGCACCCGCCAGGTTCGGCATCAGGCAGCCGCGGTACACGAACCCGCCGGTGATCGAGCAGCCGCTGCCGTGCCCGTACTCGGCGATCGGGTCGGTGAAGGAGGGGTCCTTGCAGGCCGGCACGCCGGCGCAGGAGGCGGGCGTCGGGTCGCAGGTGTTCGGAGTGCTGTTGTTGTAGCAGTGGTTCGCCTCCATCATCCGCCAGCCGAAGTTCTCCCCGCCGGCGCCGGGGCCCGGGACATAGTCGATCTCCTCCCAGCAGTTCTGGCCGACGTCGGCGATGTACAGGTCCCCCGTCGCTTCGTCGAAGGCGGAGCGCCAGGGGTTGCGCAGCCCGTAGGCCCAGATCTCGTCGCAGTCGCCGCCGAGACCCGCGGCGAACGGATTGTCGGACGGGATTCTGTAGACCGCCGTCGTCCCTCCGCAGTCGGGCGGCAGGCTGGACGGTGCGACACCGCGGACGTCGAGACGCAGGAGCTTGCCGAGAAGGCTCGCCCGGCTCTGGCCGTTGCCGCAGGTGCCGTGCTGGTCGCCGGCCCCCCCGCCGTCCCCGGTGGAGATGTAGAGGTATCCGTCGGGACCGAACTGGAGCTGACCGCCGTTGTGATTGTCCTGCGGCTGCGAATAGCGGAGGAGCCGCTGCTCGCTGTTGGGATCGGCGACATTCGGATCGCCCGACACCTGATAGCGCGCCACCACGCTGAACCACGGTCCGTTCAGCGGCCCCTCGGTGTAGTTCACGTAGAAGGAGCCCGTCGTGCCGTAGTCGGGATCGAACGCCAGGCCCAGAAGACCCATCTCGTTGTGAATCGTGGAGGCCTGCACCTTCGCGCTGATGTCCAGGAAGGTCGAGAGCGTGCCGGACGGATCACCGCGCCTCTTGATGCGGATGAATCCGCCCTGCTCCACGATGAACAGACGCGCCGTATCGCCCGGGGGGGAAGTCACCAGGTGCGGCCGCGCCGTGAGGCCGGTCGCGACCGGCACGGCCACAAGCACAGTGTTGGCGGCCGGTGTCACACCCGTGCAGTCGAAGGCCGCTTCCGACCGCGGCGCCGCCAGCAGCAGGGAGGCCGCGGCGAAGCAGGCGGCGGCCGGCCGGATGACCGGAGGCACCGAACGTTCTACTCTCATGGCGTCCCTCCTCCCCGGGGTTCGTCGAAGGTCACGCGAGTCTCCGCGCCGCAGCCGTCCGGATCGCCGGCCGAGACGTCGAACAGGAGCGCGGCGCCGGGGCCCCAGGCGCCCGCCCCGACCAGGCGCCCCGCCTCGAACACATAACGATACCGCACGGGCGGTCCCGGTTCACGCGGCGCTCTTCCCGCCGCCCGGCCGGCCGGCCCGCCTGCGCCGGCCAGGACGGACAGCCGCAGATCGCCGTAGGTCGTTTCGTCGAGGGGGGGGAGGTCGACCCCACCCGCCGCGCGGATCGTCTCCCATTGCAGCGCCGCCGCGGCGGGATCGGGCCCCGAGACGAGCACCGTCGCCTCGCCGGGCGAGGGACCGATGCGCAGCTCGATGATCGACGGGCCGGTCGCCGCCCGCACCTCGACCCGGGCCGGGAGCGCGGGCAGGAGGAGGCGCGCGCGCCTCGCGGCCCCGGGCGAGAACAGATCGTCGTCGCCGCTCAGCACCAGGCGATAGAGCCCGGGGGCTCCCTCCGCCGCGCGCCCCGGCGCGTCGTTCGAGTCCACGGACACGAGACGCGCGGCGAGATCCAGGTGCCTGCAGACCAGGAATCCGTCCGGGAGGAGAGCGATCGCCCCGTCCGGGCCGGTCACCTGCAAGTCGTACGGGCCGGGTGTGAAGCCGGCCGGCAGCATGACGGCCAGGCCCGAGTCCGGCTTGGCCTGCGGCCCGGGGATCGCGGGGTTCGGCCTGATGATCCTCAGACCGTGACTCCCGTCGGCCACGAACACCAGTCCGGACGCGGTCGCCGCGGCGGTCGCTATCCCCGGCGTATCGTAGGCGCCGGCGAGGATCGGCCGGTCCGGGTCGCCGACGTCGATCTCCAGAAGACCGCTGAAGCCGTCGGCTACGTAAAGCCGGTCGCCCGCCAGCACGACCCCCTGCGCAGCACCAGGCGTGCTGAGATTCTGGACCAGGACCGGCGCCTCCCTGTCGCGGACGTCCAGGATCTGAAGACCGCGGTTGAGATCGGCGACGTAGGCGCGGCCGCCGCCGACCGCCACCCCGACCGCCCGGCCGGGCGTGTCGTACCGGCCGACCAGGCGCGGGGCGGCGGCGCTTATGTCGAGGATCTCCATCCCCATGAAATCGTCGGCGACGTAGGCATAGTCCGCGACGAACACGCCCCGCGCGCTTCCGGGCGTGTCATACGCTCCGAGGAGCGCCGGGTGCCTGCCGTCGGACACGTCGACGACCTGGAGTCCGCGACTCCCGTCCGCGACGTAGGCCCTCCCGTCGGCGACGGCCACCGCCTGGGCGTCCCCCGGCGTGTCGAGCGTCCCGAGAAGCGCCGGCGCCCCGGGGAAGCGCACGTCGACGATCGACAGCCCGGCGCCGCCCGCGGCGATGTAGGCCGTGCCGTCCGCGAGTGCTATCCCGTTCGCGGGGCCGCCCGTCAAAAGCGAGCCGAGCACCGACGGCGACGCCGCGTTCCGGACGTCGACGAGGACAAGCCCGCCCGCGCCGTCCGCCAGGGCGGCCAGGGACGAGGCGGCGTCGACCGCGACCCCCGTGACACCCCCCGGGACCCCCGCAGCGATCACCGGCGGCCCTTCGAGCGCCCCGGCGGATGCCGGCTGCGCCGGATGCCGCAGATCGATCACCTGCACGCCGTTGATGATGTCGGCGACCACGGCACGCGTCCCGTCGACCGCCACCGCGAAGAAGTAGCCGGAATTTCCATACAGCCCCTGGCTCCCGACGACCCTCGGGCGGGCCGGGTCGGACGCGTCCACGATCTGCAGCCCGGACACACCGTCGGCGACGACCACGAGGCGGCCCGCGAGCGCGACCCCCGAGGCGCTGTCCGATGTCCGCGTCGTCCCGAGGAGCGTCGGCCGGCCATCGTCGGCGATGTCGAAGACGAGCAGACCGGCGAGAGTGTCGGCGGCGTACAGACGCGACCCGTCCAGGGCCACCGAGACGACGGCGCTCGAAGGGAACGCATACGTCCCGGCGACGGCCGGTGCGGAGGGATCGCCGACGTCCAGGACGAGCAGACCGCCCTCGCCGTCGGCGACGCAGGCGCGGGTGCCGATGACCTTCACGTCGCGCGCCGTGCCGGCGGTGTCGTAGACTCCGAGCAGGCGCGGCGAGGCGGGGTCCGTGACGTCGATGATCTTCAGTCCCTCCACACCGTCCGCCACGTAGGCGCGCGTTCCCTGGACGGCCACGGCCTGCGGATCGACGAGAGAGTAGAACGTCCCCAGACGGCGCGGATCGTCCGGAGCCGCGATGTCGACGATGTGCAGCCCTCCCTCGAAGGTGTACGGGTTGAGGAACGGCACGTAGGCGACCGACCCCGCGACCACCACCCCCACGCCGCTGTCCCCGGTCTCGAACGCGCCGACGCGGGCGGGCGTCGTCGGGTCGGTCAGGTCCAGGATCTCGATGCCGCCGAGCTTCCGGGCGTGGCTGTAGAACGCGACGCAGGCATGGTCGCCGTGCACCTCCACGGCGCGCGCACCCTCCGGCATGATGTAGGACCCGAGGAGGAACGGCCCGCCGTCGAGCAGCGAGACACGCGACCCCGGGGCGAGTCCGTCCCCGGAGATCGACAGGAGGGTCGGCGCATCCGGGGCGCCGTGCGTGGGCGTGACCCCGGCGAGGAGGGCGGCGTTCAGGCGGATCGAGGCCGCCGACGGGGCGGCCGTTCCGGACGGCCCCGCGAGCCGGACGAGCGCCACGGCCGCAAGGAGCGCGGCCAGGCGCTGTGGCACCGCTCTGCGCATGCTCTCTCTACGCGATCAGGTTCAGCTCGGCGAGACCAAGCGACGAGTATCCCGGGAACACCGTGTCGGCGGCCGACGCCGACGCCCCCATGTGATCGCGCAGGATCTCCCAGAAGATGGCGCGGTAGTCGGTTCTCACCAGCAGGTACCGCCCCGAGTCCCCGAACATGACTCCCTTCGGCCAGGTCGAATCGTCGCAGTTGTAGACTCCTCCTGTTACGTCGCCGCCGGCGACGAACAGGCACGAGGCGGCAGCGTGATCGGTGCCGACGCTGCCGTTCTCCTTGGACGTGCGTCCGAATTCCGACAACGTCACCACCGCGGTGTCCTGCCAGACCGACGCGTAGTTGCGCGGATCGACCGCCGCCCCCGACAGGACGACGTGCAGCGACCGCATGCCGTAGGCCAGCCAGGACAGGAGCGTCGCCTGCGTGCCCGCGGTCGAGCCCTGGCTGTTGTGCGTGTCGAAGCTCGACAGCTCGGTGCCGGCGACCCGCGTGCCGTTCTGGTTGGCCGCGTCGCTCTCCAGGAACGCCAGGGCGCAAATCTTGAGCGATTTGAAGAACGGGTAGCTGGTGGCCGCGAACTTCAGGCCGCCCGGCCCCGCGGGATCGGGAGGATTGGTCGCGTCGCTGACCGGGAAGAGAGAGTACCCCGTGTTCGGGTCTTTCGGGTCCCAGTGCAGCTGGTCCCACGAGCGGTACTCGTCCAGGGTGTCGATCAGCTTGACGCTGGTGTCGGTGAGCGCCGGACGGAACGGCTCGAGCCCCGTGAGGCTCGAGTACACGTTGCGCCAGGAGTTCATGAACTTGGAGCGTTTCGGATCGGGGAAGATGTAATCGAACGAGTCGGGGTTCGCCACGTTCACGAACTTTTCGTCCCCCCTCACGATCACCGGCGGCAGCGCCTGCACCGTGATGGCCGGAAGACGCACCCCCTGGTCGATGGCGCTCTGAACGATGTAGCGGTACAGCCAGCCTTCGTAGGATTTCGGATCGGCCGGGTCGCCGTTCTCCCAGGTCCGCTGGTCGTCGAAATGCGACCGGCTGTTGTTCGGGAACCCCACGCGGTGCACCACGGCCAGGTTGTTGGCGTTGTAGATCTCCATCAGGTCGGCGAGGGCCGGGTGCAGGTGGGCGAAGCCGTTCAGGTCGAGCGACGCGGTCGGGGGGATGTACAGCGTCGGACGGTTGAGCGTGTTGTAGTCGACATCGCCCGCGGGAATGACCGTGTTCAGTCCGTCGTTGCCGCCGCGCAGGAAGATGAACAGCAGCCGTCTGTTGTTGAACGGCCCGGCCCCCATGGCGAAGCGGATCCACGGTCCCGGGAAGAGCGAGGCGATCGAGAATCCGCTGAGGGTCAGCCCGGCCCCCTTCAGGAACGACCGGCGCGAGCAGTCACAATCCTTCGTCGGGTCCATGCGTTCCTCCTACTGCTCGATGAACTGGGGGTAGCCGAGGAGAAAACCGGCGGTCTCGCGGATGCGCGCGTCGTTGTAGGGACTCACGGCGCCCGTGTCATCGGTGTTCAGGTAGTCGATCGCCGCCTGCCGCTCGGCGCCGGTCAGCGCCGATCCGAACATCGCCTCCGAGAGGAAGTCGACGATGGCCGGGGCGTTGTTGGGCGCCGGGGCGGTCGCGACGCCGTTGGCGTTGAGGAGCCCGATGACATCGTTGCCGAAGGCGGTGCCGGTGCGCGAGCCGAGGTCCAGCCCGAAATTCTGCCTCACCAGGAGATTGTTGGTGTCGAGCCAGTCACCGCCCAGCTCGGAGTAGCCGGTCGGGACCGGGTTCACGTGGAACACCTCCTGGAGCGGCGTCAGGTACAGCCTCGTGATGGTCGCTCCGTCGGTCTTGCCGCGCACCGTGCGCAGAGCCGAGGCGACGTGCTCGAACGGCGTCTTGATCTTCCGCCCCACGAAGTCGGGACTCTTGAACTCCTGCAGCGCCAGGACGGCCCGCAGCACCTCGCGCAGGTCGCCGACTCCGCGCGGGTTGGCCGGGTTGTTCCAGGCGGCCACGACGGTGTCGATCATCGACGACGGCGGGTCCTCGTCCACGAACCGCTGCAAGAGCTCCTTGGCGATGAAGCGCGCCGTGGAGGGGTGCGCCACGATGGCGTCCAGCGCCAGGTCGGCGTCGTTGATCCCGTTCGCCGGATTGGCCGACGTGTCCGGGATGACCGCCTGGTACGGCGTGCCGGCGAACAGGATCTTCTGGCCGGTGTCGTGCTGGTTGATGCGGAAGTTGCGTACGAACTGCCCCAGCGGCTCGGTCGCGGTGCCGTAAGTGTTGCGCGGGATGCAGGCCGCCAGGGGATCGCCGGCGTCGGCGTCCGCCTTCTTGCAGACGTTCCAGCCGGTGAACACGCGCGCGAGGGCCACCACGTCCTGCTGCGTGTAGCCCCCGTCCACCCCCAGGGTGTGCAGCTCCATCAGCTCGCGGGCGAAGTTCTCGTTCGGGGCGCTCTTGACGTTGCTGTCGGTGTCGAGGAAGACGATCATGGCGGGGCTCATCGAGCTCGCCTCGACGATCTCCCGGAACGTGCCGTTGAACGCCAGGCCCCGGAGCGAGTTCTGGAGATCGAAATGGAATTTCGCCGACTCGTAGAGACGCGTGGCCGGAAACAGCGTCTGGTAGAAGGAGAAGAAATCGAAGCTCTCGTGGTAGTCGGTGTTGAAGTGGTTGTCCCAGAACAGGGTGGCCTGCTGCTCGAGCTGGCGCCGGGCGTACACCGCGCGGACGAGGTCGAGCCCCTGCAGCTCCTGGATCGTGTCCGGCGGCACCAGGGTCGAGGAGCGGGTCACGAGATCGGTGTTGGTGGACTCGTCGATCGACGCCGGATTCAGCTGCTCGTCGATGTAGCCCTGCCGGCCCAGCGCCGTGAACCGGTCGCGCGTCCACTCGTTCCACCCGTACCCGAGGCGATCGAGGTAGTGGTGACGCATGATCCGGTCGCAGGAGCCGCGCAGAGGCCTGGGGGTGCCGCTCGTGTCGTTCCCCGGGGTCCCCTCGCCGTTCAGGTTCGACTCGGCGGTGACGAGATAGAAGTATCCGTGGCCGGCGGAGGGTTGCAGGGGGGTCGCGAACGACGTGCCGGCGATCTCGTCGCCGTGGCACTCCGCCCCGGTCCGGGACCGGAGCCAGGCGACCTCCCCCCGGTAGACGTTGTAGTCGTCCGCCCCGGCGACGGCGGTCCAGGTCAGCTGGGAGTTCTGGTCGATCCGGTCGCCGGTGACCTCCCCCGGCGGGGCCGCGACCGCCGGACCGACCCCGGAGGCGAGGACGAGAAGCAGTGCGGGGAAAGACGAAACGGAGCGCTTCCGGTTCATGGCGTCCCTCCCTGGACAGGACCCGATGTCTCGGTTATGGGAGCTTCTTACCGCGCAAAAGGTTTATCGTCCACCAGTATTTTCCGGGAGCGCGTCGAAGTCCCCCTCGATCCCCAGTCCCGGTCGGTCGGTCAGGACCAGCCGCCCGGCCTGCACGAGCACCCCCCGGAACGGGTCGTCGGCGAGAAGCAGGTTGCCGTCGAGATCGGCGAAATCGACGAGCGGCGACAGGTGCGCCGCGGCGGTGATGCCGATCGACGTCTCGATCATGCAGCCGAGCATGACCTTCATGCCGAGGGAACGCGCGGCGGCGATCATGCGCCGCGCCATGCGCAGACCACCCGACTTCTGCACCTTCACGTTGATCCCGTCGTACGCCTGCGCCAGCGGCGCGATGTCGTCCACGGTCAGGACCGCCTCGTCGGCAAGGATCGGCAGATCGACCCGGTCGCGGACGCGCTTCGCCCCTTCGAGGTCGGACGCCGGCAGCGGCTGCTCCACCAGGACGACACCCATCCCCGCCAGCCAGCGGATCATCTCGACGGCCCGGTCCGGATCGGTCCACGCCTCGTTCGCGTCCACGTACAACGGCCGCCCGGTCACGCGGCGAATCCCCTCGATGATCCGCCGGTCGTCCGCCAGGCCGGCCTTGATCTTGAAGATCTGGAATCCGGCCGCCTCGCGGACCTTCTCCTGCATGACCTCGAGGTCGTCCAGGCCGATCGACATGGACGTGAGCGGCGCCTTGCCCGGGTCGGCCCCGAACCTGCGCCACAGAGGGACCCCCTCGCGCCGGCCGGCCCAGTCGTGCAGCGCGATGTCGATCGAGGCCTTCGCGGAGTTCCCGCCGGGCAGCGCCGCGTCGACCCGATCGAGGATCTCGTCCAGACGCGAGGGGTCTTCTCCGATGAGCGGGGCCAGGGTCCCGAGGGACTTCAGGACCGAGACGGCGCTCTCGCCGTAGCGCGCATTGGGAGCCGCTTCTCCCAGCCCTTCGATATCGTCGTACCGCAGGCGGGTCAGGACGTTCGTCTTCACGGCGCTCGTCCCGCGCGCGATCGTCCAGGGACGCCGCAGGCCGAGCTCGATCGTCTTCCTCTCGAAGCGGACCGTTCCGCGGGTCGTGCGCACCTCCGTGAGGCCGCGTCAGCGCAGGATCGCCTCGAGCGCCCGCTCGGTGTCGGACAGATCGTCGAGCAGAGCGTCCGGCCGCAGGGATCGCAGGACAGGGGCCGGCGTCCAGCCGGTGCAGACCGCCACCGATCGGGCGCCGATCGATTTGCCGCACAGCACGTCATGATCGCTGTCGCCCACGACGACGAGCTGGTTTCCCGCCACCTCCGGACCGACGTGCCGGCGCGCCCGCTCGAGCGCCAGGGCCGGCAGCCGGTAGCGGTCGGCGTCGTCGCTTCCGAAGCAGCTCAGCGTGAAATCGAAGTACCCGGCGATTCCGAAGTGTCCGAGCTTCAGGCGGGCCCCCGGTTCGACGTTGCCGGTCAGAAGGGCCGTGCGCGCGGCGCCGCGCGTGGAGAGCGCATTCAGGAGATCCGTCACACCGGGCAGGAGGCGTGCCTTGTCCAGGCTCGGGGCCCCGGCGAAATACTTCAGATACAGCCGGATCGACTCCGGGATCGCCGTCCCCAGCTCCGCCTCGCTCAGTCCGTGACTCGACAGGATGTCGCGGGCGATCTGGGGGTCGGTGCGCCCCGAGAACGAATAACCGTCGGGGTTGATCGGCCGGCCGGCGGCCTCGGTGAGGCCGCGGGCGAAGGCCGCGCGCGCCGCGCCCGCAGTCGTCAGAAGGGTTCCGTCGATGTCGAACAGGACGATCGTGACGCCCCGGCCGTTGCCGGTCCCGCGACCGCCGACAGGCTCGCTCATGGTGCGTGGAGTCTAGCCTCTGGAAGCGTCCCGATCAATGCGCGTATGATGCGGACCGATCCTGTCCCTCTCGCCCGAGGAGACCCACATGAAGACTCTGTCCCGCTGGATCCCGATCGCCGTTCTCTCCGGAATAGCGCTCCTGCTTCCGCTCCAGGCCCAGGAGCAGGCGCCGGCGCGGAGCGAGACGCTGTGCGCGCCCGGCGGCGTGACCCTCCCTTTCGCATCCGCGAGCCCGCGCTCCTGGAACACCTGGGTCTCGAGCACCGACCTCAAGGAGATGTACTGCCACGACGTGGCGGTGATCGAGTTCCGCTCCAGGGCGAAGAAGAACGCCCAGGGGGAGCTCGAGGTCACCTTCAAGGTCACGACCTTCACGAAGCCGGGCCATGACAAGCGGGTCGACGTGACGATCGAGGTCCTCGCCGCGGACCGGGTGGTGAAATCGACGACGATCGAAGGGATCGATGCCGAAGAAAAGAAGGAGGCTCACGGCACCGGCTACCTCGTCGTGCCCGTCGACCTGCTCCCGGCGGAGGGAGACGCCCGGCTGCGCGTGTCGCTCGAGGTGGTGGACCACTAGGAACGACGATCGAGCGGGCTCCGGGCACTCGTTCCGCCAGTCCGTTTGACCAGAGGCTGGACACGGACTGTACGATTTACGGGCACAGGCTCGAAGGCCCTTGAGTCCATGGGTTTAGCGGCATTTCCCGACCGCCACGCCGGGTGGGGCTGTCGTCAGCCGCGACAGCGCGATTTTTGGGGGCCGCGACACGTCTTCCCCGATCGTTCGCTCGAAGTCCTTGCACCGTCGTGAATTCCGGCAAGGTCCCCACCGGACTCCCATCTGGCAGAAGGCTTGCACAGAGGGGACGCATGACGAACCGAAGCCGTCCCCTGACCCGATCGATCACCGCCATCATCCTCGTCCTCTTCACGGTCCTGTTCCCGCTCCCCGCCCAGGCGGGGCTGCTGGGCTCCCTGCTCTCGCCTGTCGTGTCGCTGCTCGGGGCGGTGACCGATCTCCTGTTCGGCAAGGCCTCGGACGACGTGGTGCAGGAGGCGGGCGGGCCGGCGGATGCGCAGGTCGCGATTGTCGTCCAGACCTACCAGGCGCCGAGTTACAGCGACCTGAACCTGCTCCAGAGCCTGGGCGGAACGCTCACGGCCACCCATACGAGCATCACCGGGTATTCGGCGAAGATCTCGGCCGGGTCGCTGGCGCAGCTGGCGGCGAACTCGAACGTCGAGCGGATCTCGGGCGACCTTCCGGTGAAGGCGCACCTGGACATTGCCTACCCCGCCATTCGGGGGGATCGTGCCGCCGCCCTCTCCGGATGGTGGGGGACCGGGCTGACCGGCAAGGGCCTCGCCATCGCCCTGGTCGACACGGGCGTGCAGCTCCATCAGGATTTCCAGAGGCCGTACGGGGCGAAGCAGGCGCTGGAGGTCGAGGTCGTCGGTCACGAGACCGGGCTCCAGGACTACTACGGTCACGGGACGCACGTCGCCGGCATCCTCAACGGCAACGGTGCGGCGTCGAGCGACAGCCTGTCGTTCCGCAAGTTCCGCGGCCTGGCGCCCGACGCGCAGCTGATCTCGGTCCGCGCCCTGGCGCCGGATGGGACGGGCCGCACCTCCGACGTCATCAAGGGGATCGACTGGGTGGTGAAGAACGCCGCCACCTACAACATCCGCGTTCTCAACCTGTCCCTCGGCCACCCGGTCTACGAGTCGTACCGGACCGATCCCCTGTGCCGGGCGGTGGCCGCCGCGGTCCGCAAGGGGATCGTCGTGGTGGTGGCCGCCGGCAACGACGGAGCGGTCGGGAGCGGATTCGGGACGATCACCAGCCCCGCGAACAGCCCCGTCGCGGTGACCGTCGGTGCCATCGCCGACCGGAACACGGTCCCTACCAGCGACGACGTCCTGGCGTGGTACTCGAGCAAGGGACCGTCCCTCGTCGATTTCGTCGTCAAGCCGGACCTGGTCGCTCCGGGCACCTGGATCGTCTCGGCCCGCTCCGTCTCCTCCTGGCTGGACACCCAGCACCACGAGCTCACGCTGCAGATCTCCGACTACAAGAACGACCCCGCCCACGCGAGCCAGGACGGCGCTTACTACAGCCTGTCGGGAACATCGATGGCCGCCCCGATGGTCGCGGGGGCCGCCGCCCTGATGCTGCAGAAGGACCCGACCCTCACTCCCGCGACTGTCAAGGCGCGGCTGATGAAGTCGGCGGTCAAGGACACGCGGCTCGTGTTCGAGACCGGCGCCGGGTTCCTCGACGTCTATGCGGCCGTCAATGCGACCGGCTCCGCGCAGAGCGCGCAGTCCCCCCTGGCCATGGCGGCCAGCGACGGGTTCGTGTACATCCAGGACACCGCCGTCCTGTGGGGTTCGTCCTGGACACAGGGGGCCATCTGGGGTGACGGGAAGGGCCGCGCCAGCGGCGTCTCCCTCACGCCGGTGCCGTACTCGATCACCTCGGGCAGCGGCGCCATCTGGGGGGGCAACGGCGGTGTCCGATCCACTCTCGACAACTCGCAGGTCACGGGCTCGGGCGCCATCTGGGGCGGCAACAGGTCATCCCTCAGCTCGACCAGCGGCTCCGTCACCGACGACGGAGCCATCTGGGGCGGCGACGGAAGCAGCCGGAGGTAGTCAGCCTCTCCTCAGCTCCCGCAGGGGGATTCCCGGCGCGATGCCGGCCGGGCCGCGCGACACAGAGCGAACACCATCGCAGTGAAACCGGCGACGTACGGCGCCCAGAGGAAGGAGGTCGGCTTCAGCCGGCCGAGCTCCTCGGCGCTGGCCGGAAGAGCGCTGATCGCGTCGGCCATGAACGTGTAGAGGACGATCGTCATCCCGGCGAGAAGCGCCGTCCACCCGATCCCGCCGAGGCGCACCGCGCGTCCCGTCTCGTCGCGGGCCACAAGAACGGCGCCGAACGCGGTCGATAGGAGTGCTATCAGGACCGGCGCCAGGACCGGTCCCCACCAGGGCACCGGGATGAGGAACAGCACGTCCTCAGTCAGAAGCGACCGCGGCCAGCCGAGGAGGAGCCTCAGCCAGACGTAATACAGGATGTCCCAGATGCCGAACGCAAACAGCGCGAAACCGATGCGGGACTGGAGCGAGCGCCCCGTGGCGAACCCCACCGTGAGCAGCATCAAGAGTGTGGCCGCCTCGCGTCCGATCTCGGTCAGGGCGATGGCGGGGTCGTAGACCGCCACGTCGCGCAGCAGATCGACGACCCCGAGGACGCGGCGCAGGTACACCACCACCGCGGCCTCGACGAAAGCCATCGCCAGGGCGAAGAGGCCGACCCACACGAGTCTTCGAGTCTGCACGGCGCCGACACTCTACCCCAGGGTGACGCCGCGAGGCCGTCCCTGGGCGCGGCGCGCCCTCGCTGCGTGTAGGATCGGAACCACGATGGAACTCAAGAGTCCGGCATACGCCCACGGCGCCCCGATCCCGCTCGAATACACCTGCGACGGCAAGGACATCTCACCACCGCTCTCCTTCACGGGGACTGCGCCGGGAACCCGATCGCTCGCCCTGATCGCGGACGACCCGGACGCCCCGGTGGGGACGTGGATCCACTGGGTCGCCTGGAACATCCCGGCCGGCGTGGGTTCGCTCCCGGCGAACCTCCCGAAGAAAGCCGCGCTCCAGGATGGTACCCGGCAGGGGATGAACGACTTCCGGCGCGCGGGATACGGCGGTCCCTGCCCGCCGTCCGGGACGCACCGCTATTTTTTCAGGCTGTACGCGCTGGACGTGACGCTCGATCTCCCGGACACGACCACCCGGAAGGACCTCGACCGGGCGATGCGGGGGCACATTCTGGCCGAGGCGGAGCTCCTGGGGACCTGCAGCCGCCGCTGACTCCGCGGTCCGCGGCGAAAACTCGCTGTTGTCCCGGGCGCCGAAGCGCGTACAATTCCCTGCCATCGGAGACTGGACGAATGGGACTGTTCGAGCGCCTCCGGCCGCACCCCGGCTGGAAGGACCCGGATCCCCGGGTAAGACGCGACGCCGTGCGTCGGCTCGTCGATCCGTCCCTGCTCGCCGAACTGTGCCGCTCCGACCCCGACGGTCCGGTGCGGGAGGCGGCCTCCGCGGCGCTCCTGTCCCTCGCCCTGGAGGGGACGGACCAGGCGGCCGGAGCCACCGCCGTCTCCGCCATCGAGGACTCGAAACTCATCGCCCAGGTGGCGCGCTCGGGGGTCCACGAGTCGGTCAGCCGCGCGGCTCTGCTGCGCCTGCACGATCTCAAGGCGCTCGGCAGCATCGCGCGGCACGGCCGGCACGCCGTCGTGCGACTCGACGCCCTCGAGCATCTGGTCGATCACCAGGCCGCGGCCGCGGCGATCCGGGAGGAGCTGTGCGCCGTCGCCCTGAAGAGCCCCCACGACGACGCCGCCCTGTCGGCCCTGGAGCACCTGACCGGCTCGGAGCGCTTCGCGCTTCCGGGTGAGGCGGCGGGCGCCGCCTCGTCCCCCGCGCCGGACGCCGATTTCCTGAACGAGGTCGCCGGGCACGGCAAGAGCCACGCCGTCGTGCGCCGTGCCCGCGCCCTCCTGCACGATCGACAGGAACCGGCGGCCGGCCCGGCCGTCCGCCCGAAGACCGACCGGCGCAGGCAGCTCCGTTTGTGCGAGGAGGCGGAGTCGTTCGCCCGCTCGGCGGAATGCGAGTCGCTCGCCCAGCACCTCGGCGCCGCCCACGACGCCTGGACCGACCTCGTGCCCGGCGTCGATGACGATCTCGACGAACGCTTCCAGGCGGCGATCCTGGCGGGGCGCGAGCGCTTGAAAAGCAACCTGGGGGCGCGCGAGGAGCGCCTGCGGCACGACGAGGACGCGCGCGTCCACCGCGAGCGGCACATCGCACCCCGCCTGGCCCTGATCGCGGCGGTGGAGGCCGCGCAGGGGGACGACGCGCCGCGTCTGCTCGACGACGCCTGCTGGGAGTGGAACCGGATCGAGGCGCCCGACAGCACCCGGCCCGCCGACGCGATCGAGGCCGAGGTCCTGGCGGAGGCGCGTGCCCTCGGAGGACAATTCGACGAGGCGCGCAAGGCGTGCCAGTGCCGCTACGAGACGTTCGTGCGGGAGCGCGAACGGGCGCAGCATCAGGAGAAAGAGGAGGCGGCGCGCCGCGACAGCGAGCAGAAGCGACAGGAGGCGGCGCGGGACAAGGCGGCCAACCTCGAGCGGCTGCAGCGGCTCTGCGAGCGGGCCGAGCGTCTGCTCGAGAGCGAGACGCTCTCCTTGAAGAAGGCCGAGCCGATCCTGCGCGAGGTGCGCGCGGCCCTGGACGACGTGCCGTCCGTGCCGTCCCGGCGGGACCACGATCGGATCCTCGATCGCCTCAAGGCGGCGCGCGCCCTCCTCGCTCCGCGGGCCCTGGAGCTGCGCGAGGGGGAGAAGTGGAAGCGCTGGGCCAACACGAACGTGCAGGAAGAGCTGTGCGCCCGCGCCGAGGATCTCCTCAAGATCGAGGACGCCGACTCCGCGGCGCGCCGCCTGCCGGACCTCCTGGAGCGCTGGAAGACCGCGGCCGAGGCGGAGCCCGACCGATCGCAGGCCCTCTGGCAGCGTTTCAAGGCCGCCGCCGACCAGGTGCGCGCACGGCAGGAGTCGCTGCACGCCGCCAACGCCGGGAAGAAAATCGCCCTGTGCGACAGAGCCGGGAGTCTCGCCGATTCGACCGACTGGACGGGGTCGGCCGAGGCGATCAAGGTGCTGCAGGCCGAATGGAAGACCATTGGGCAGGCGGGACGAGGCCAGGAGAAGGCGCTGTGGGAGCGCTTCCGCAGCACCTGCGACCGGTTCTTCACGCGCCGCGACGAGGATCGCGTGCGCCGGAAGCAGGAGTGGGCCAGGAACCTCGAGGCGAGGGAGACGCTGTGCGCCCGTGCCGAGAGCCTGGCGGACTCGACCGACTGGAAGACGACCGCCGCCGAAATCAAGAAGCTGCAGATCGATTGGAAGGCGGTCGGACCGGTGCGCCCCAACCGCTCCGAGGCGGTCTGGCAGCGTTTCCGCGCCGCCTGCGACCGGTTCTTCGAGCGCTACAAGAGACGCGACCAGATCGAACGCGAGCTGGCTGCGGCGGCGCGCGAGGCGATCTGCCGCGACCTCGAGGCGCTCCTTCCGGCTCCCGCCGACGCCGCGGCGGCGTCTCCGTCCGGTCCCCCGCCGGCCGGGGACCTCGTGAGCGGAATCGATTCCGCCTGGACCCGCTGGCAGAAGAGCCCGCCCCTGCCGCGCGAGCACGCCGCCCTGCTGACGGAGCGCTTCAACCGCGCCCTGGATACGCTCATCGCGACCCACCCGGACGCCGTGAAAGGGACGCCGTTCGACACGGGGACGAACCGCCTGCGGATGGAGGACCTGTGCGCCCGGCTGGAGCGTCTCCTCGCCGGACCGGGGGCCGCCGTGGATCAGTCTCTGTCGCCGGCCACCCGCCTCGCGACGATGTGGCGTGAGGCGCTCGCCTCGAACACCATCGGCGGCAGGGTCGCCGAGGAGACGAAACAGCGCGCGGCCGCGGAAGAGGTGCGCAAGGCCCAGGCGGCCTGGCAGAAGATCGGCTACGTCCCGGAAGACGAGCGCCGCGTCCTCACCGATCGCTTCGAGCGCGCCTGCGGCCGCCTCATGCCCAGGACCGAGCGCGACGCCCCCGCCCCCTCGCGCGCGCCGGCGGCCGGCGGCAGGCGCTTCAGGGCCTGAGGACCCGGAGCGTCCCGGTTCTGCCATAATGCCGCCCGCCGCGGGAGTCACTCGCGGCCGGCGGTGCGGAGGAGCTGAACCCGTGAAGACGATACGCAACAAGACCTTCAAGCCGCTCAAGATCACGTTCTCCGGTGGCAAGGTGCTGCATCTCGGACCGGGGAGGAGCGGGCAGGTGCCGGACTCGGCGCTCGAGCAGAAATCGATCCAGGCCCTCGTCAAGGCCGAGACGATCGAGATTCTCGACGGGGGACCGTCGCACGTGGCGGGGGCCGACACCACGTCCGCAGGACCGCACGAGGTCACGCGCGGTCATCGGCCGGCGATGACCGGCCCCACCAAAGGGCAGCGCGGCAACTGATATCGGCGCGTCGGCGCCCGGGTTACTTGACGATGGAGATCAGGACGTCGTGCGTCGTGCCGTCGCTGATGCGCGTGCGCACCAGATAGGTGGTGTTGATCGACAGCGGCAAGGTGGAGAGGTTGTAGATGTACTGGTGTCCGGAGGGGTCGAAGCGGTACAGGTTGTCCGTGTTCGCCTGCCCGGACGAGGTGATGTCCTTGACCTTGGTTCCCACCACACCGTTGGCGTAGAAGAAGACCTCGATCGTCGCCACCGCTCCAGGCACGGGATTTCCGGCGCAGTCGGTGAGCTGGAACTTGAACGGAATCGTCTGCCTGCGGTGATAGGCCCCGCTGCCGTCCTGCTCGACCGGCTGCTGGTAGCCGCCGAAGGTCCAGCTCTCGTCCGTGAGGCCGTCGCAGTCGTTGTCGATGCCGTCGCAGATCTCGACGCCCGGCGTGCCCGGCACGCACGTCTGCGGCACGCCCCCGATGCAGCTCGCGACCGTGCGGGCGCAGACTCCGGCCCCGCACGTCAGGGGTGACAGGCTGTCGTCGATCAGCCCGTCGCAGTCATTGTCGATACCGTCGCAGGTCTCCGGGCTCGGAGCGTTCGGAGTGCAGACATGGCCCACCCCGCCGACGCAGTTCTGCACGGTCACTCGACAGGCGCCGACTCCGCAGGAGGTCGTCCCCAGCCCTTCGTCCGTAGTCCCGTCGCAGTCGTTGTCGATGCCGTCGCAGATTTCGGGACTTGGAAAGACGGTCTGCCGGCACTCCAGCCGGCCGTCGATGCAGACCGTGGTCCCCGCCGCGCAGGCGCCCATTCGATCCGCGACCGAACAGGCCGCCCCGCCGCCCGGATCATCCTCATCGATGAGGCCGTCGCAGTCGTCGTCCAGGCCGTTGCAGGTCTCCACGGCGCCCGGGTGGATGGTGGCGATCTGATCGTTGCAGTCGGCCAGGATCCCCGAGCCCACCGCGGGACAGAGCGGGTATCCGTCCTGGTCGAAGTCGAACGCCGGATCGATCGTCGAGCAGTCGACGGTCCCCTGCAGGGCGCAGGCCACCTTCACCGGCGACCACTGCGCCGCACCCTTGGCGCGCGTCGGATCGGGATCGATGTTCAGGATCGGCTCGACCGACTGGGTGACATCTCTGAACGGCGGGAACGAGACGCCGCCGTCCTCCGAGCGGGAGAACAGCAGGCGCAGCCGCGGGTCGAAGGTGCCGTCTTTCTTGTAGGTCATGTCCGTCAGACCGGCGATGGGGGACTCGATCGTCAGGACGCGGCACGGGAATGGGTCCTCCTCGGGCGACGGAGTGTACCCGGGCGGGAAGGCGGGGTCGGATTCCGAGGGCAGGGCGGCGCTGCAGGCCGAGGTCCCGGGCGGCGTCGGATTGGCGTTGCTGACCTCGAACAGAAAGCCGTCGCCGCTGCACAGCACCAGGCCTATGGTCGGTCCCGCCGGCACCGGCCGGAGGGAGACTGGAACGGTGCAGGTGTGACCTCCCTCGTCGGTGACCACGACCGTCCCCCGGCTGTCCAGGGCGCGGTCGGTCGGCGAGGCGATGAAGCTCAGCGAAGGATCTCCGGGGGTGAAGCCCGGGTCGGGGGTCAGGGTGACATTCACGGCGCCGGTCGCCAGCGCCACGCTCGCGATGCCGGTGTCGCACGCCCCGTCGTCGGTCGCGTGGCCGCTGATCACCAGAGCGCCGCCCTGTGAGGCCGGCTGGCCGGTGCACACGGGGGCCTGCGCGTCCCCTGCGCAGAACAGGCCCAGCATCAGGTTGTCGATGCTGAACGCCACGTACCCACCCTTCCCTCCCTGCTTGAACCCCGCCGTCAGGGTGACGCGGTTGATCGGTGTGTCCGAGGTGACGCCGAAGAAGATCGGGGTGCTCTGACTCGTGTGAGGATTGCTGACGCTGAATGTCGGGCTGGAGCCATCCTTCAGATCGAGCTTCACCGTCACGCCGGTCGCCGCCGGGTCCTGGTCGGTGAGATAGAACGAGAAGCCCCGGGCGATCGTGCTCACGTCGAGGACCATGATCTGCGGCGGCGTGCTGCTGCTTCGCACATTGCCCCCGGCGAGGACGTTCGGCGGCGAGTTGGCGCCGGTGGCCGTGGTGACGTGGATCGGGATGTAGTTCCGGTTCGAAGAATTGGGCGACGAGATGACGACGCCGGGCACCTGGGTCGTGACCCGCGTCCCGGCGGGCAGGCCGTCCCACGTCTCGAGCCTGAACGGCGTCCCGATGGCGGCGAGGAAACCGCTCTCGTCCGGGTAGGTGCTCAGGCTGGCGGCCCCCGCCTCGGGCAGCCCCAGGAAGAGCGCACCGGCCAGGGCACACACGACCGGTGCTACGGTAATCCCTTTGTGTCGCAAGTCGGCTGTCCCCCGCACGCTTCGGGCCGAAGCCGGCCCGGGTCCCCGCAATGTTGCCCCCGAGTATCCGGCGGGCGGCTCCGCCTGTCAATGCTTTTTTGACAAGACGACTGAAAAGGGGCCAGCCGCCGGGGGTTTTCGGGGTGGTCTCAGCGCCCCGCCCACCTCGGCAGCAGCGTGGTGAGGGCGGGAACGTACGTGATGATCAGAACGCCGAACAGCAGGACGAGGAGCATCGGCACGACCGCCCGGTACACCTCCATCAGCGGCTTCTGGAAGCGGTAGGAGGACAGGAAGAGGTTCATGCCGACCGGAGGGGTCAGGTAGCCGAGCTCCATGTTGGCCAGGAAGATGATCCCGAGGTGGACCGGATCGATATGGAACGCTTCTCCCATGGGGGCGATGAGGGGGGCGACGACCACGATGGCGGAGAAAATGTCCATCAGGCAGCCGACGACCAGGAGGAACAGGTTGAGGAGGAGCAGGAAGACGAGCGGCGAGCTGATTGTCGTTTTGACCCAGAGAACGCCGCGGGCCGGCACCTGGGCGTCGATCAGATAGTTGGTGAAGCCGAGCGCGACGCCCAGGATCAGAAGAACGCCTCCGACCAGGATGCCGCATTCGGACATGACGCGCGCGGCGTCCCGCCTCACGCCAAGGTCGCGGTAGACGAAGGTCTCGACCACGAATGCGTAGAGCGCCGTCAGGGCCGCCGCCTCGACGAGGGTGGCGAACCCACCGAACAGGCCGGCCAGGACGATCACCGGGAGCAGCAGCTCCCACTTCGCGTCCCACAGGGCGCGCCCGGCCTCGGCCGCGTCGAACCTCTGGGGCGCGACGCCGGATCGCACTCCTTCGCGGCCGCCCCACCAGGCGACGATCAGGAGCATCAGGATTCCCGGCAGGAATCCTCCCAGGAAAAGCCGGTCGATCGGCGTGTGCGAGACGATGCCGTACAGGATCACCGGCAGGCTGGGCGGGAACAGCAGACCGAGCGAGCCGCAGGCGGTCAGGAGCCCGAGCGAGCTCTTCTCCGAGTAGCGCGACTGCACCAGGACCGGCATCAGCAGGCCCCCCAGCGCCAGGATGGTCACGCCGGACGCCCCGGTGAACGACGTGAAGAAGGCGCACACGAGGGCCGTCGCGATCGCCGGACCGCCTCGCACCCAGCCCGCCAGCGCCCGGAACACGCGCACCAGGCGCTTCGAGGCCCCTCCCTCGGCGAAGAAGTAGCCGGCCAGGGTGAACAGCGGAATGGTCGGGAGCGTCGGCGACACGGTCAGGCGGTACGTCTCGACGGGAATCGAGGCGATCGGCTCCCCCGCCCCCCAGAACAGGATGATCGCGGCCCCGCCGAGCGCCGTGAACACCGGCGCCCCCAGGGCCGTCGCCAGCAGCAGGGCCAGGAAGGCGGGAACGACCAGGTGATCGGGATCGATGGGCGGCCGGGCCACGAGGTAGAGCGCCGCCCCCACGATGAGGGCGGCCACGGCGCGCCCGGACCGCGTGTAGGAGGTGTGGCGCCACAGCCGGAACGCGATGGCGAAGAAGCCGATCGGCAGGATGAGCTCGACCACGAAGAGCGGGACACGCCCCACGAACACGTCCCCGCCCGCCCTCTCCGTCTGCACGAACTGCACGCTCGCCGCGCACAGGACCGCGGCGACCGACGCGGCCACGGAGCCGCTGAAGACGCGCGCCGCCGTCTTCCACCGGCCCTTCAGGAGCGACGAGCCGGTGGACAGCGCCAGGAGGCGATCCTCGCGCGCCGCCACCGCCCCTCCCAGCATCCCGACCCAGAGGGTCAGGTGCTGCACGAGGCTCGCCGAGCCGGGAATGCCGAAGCGGAAGACGGTGCGCAGGACGATCTCGGCGAGGGGCACGACGGCCATCGCGCCGAGCGCCAGCGCCAGGACGATGCTTTCCGATCGGTGGAAGAGTGTGCGCCACCCCGCCCTGCGGCGGTCGGCGACGCGCCTCGCACCGGTGCCGGCGAGGATCTCGTGGGTCATCCGCCGGACCCGACAGCACCCTTGCCGGGAGCGGCGCGGTACTCGTCGCGCAGGCGCCTCGCCTCGTCGAACACCGCCGGCGGGACGACCGTCCCTCTGATCTTCGGGTAGATCTCCTCGGCCGTCTTCTGCCAGGCGGCCTCGATCGAGGGGGTCGAGGATATCACCCGAAGCCCGTGCTCCTTCATCGCCGCGATCGCCTTGTCGTTCGCCGCGCGGATGTCCCCCTTCAATCTCTCGCCCGCCTCCGCCGCCGCCTTCAGGACGGCCGGTCGGGCGCCGCTCGGGATCCGATCCCACGCCTTCTTCGTCATGACGGTCGCCCCCACGAGCGGCGCCCATCTGAGATCCAGCATGTGCGGCGCGAGCCCGAACCACTGCGACGAAAGGGCCAGGAGCGGTGTCGTATCGAAGGCGTTGATGAGCCCGGTCTGCAATCCGGTCAGGATCTCGGTCGACGGCAGAGGCACCGGGTGGAACTCCGCCGTCTTCCAGAGATCGACGGCGTCGTTATCCCCCGCCCAGACGAACAGCTTCATCTTCCTGACGTCGTCGGGTGTCCCGAACGGCTCCTTGGCGAAGAACATCACCCAGCCGGCGTCCCCCCAGTTCAGGACCACGAAATCCTTCTCGAGGAGCCTCTTCTCCAGCGCCGGCCGAAGATGCTCGCGCACGTAGTCGAGCTCGTCATAGGAGCGGTACATCATCGGGATCTGCAGGGCGGCCACCGACGCGTCGATACCGGAGAGACCGGCCGCCGTGAGAGCGGCCGCCTGGATCTGCCCGACACGCATCTTGCGCACGAGATCCGGCTCATCCCCCAGGACGCCCCCCGGATAGATCCGCAGGGTCACGGTACCGCCGGTCGCCTGTTTCCATTTCTCCCCCATCTCCTTGAAGATCTGGTCCCAGGATGAACCCTCGGGGGCGGACGTCCCCAGCTTGACGATGAGCGTGTCCTGGGCCGCGGAGGCGGGGATCGCGCGCGCCAGGAGCGCGCCCAGGCAGAGGAGAACGACCGGCGCCGCGCGCCGGGGCCATGGCGGCGGCCGGTCCGGCCGCGGGCCTCTCGATCGATCCAGGTCCCTCGTCATGCCGCGCTCCTACTCCGCGAACAGGAGGTCGGCCCGCGACAGCAGCCAGCGCGCCCGGCGCTGGGCGACCAGATTCGCGAGACGCCACTCCGGACGGACGTCCGGATCGATCTCGAGTGCGCGCCTCAGGAGCGCCTCGAACTCCTTCCGATCCTGAAGCCGCACCGCCACCGTTTCCGCCAGCAACAGGAGCGGCTGCGCCCGCTTCCCCTCCGACAGCCGCATCGCCTGCTCGAAGTGGAGTCTGGCCCGCTCGATCGAGCCGCCCATCGCCTCGGTGCGTCCTCCCTCATAGGAGATGAGGAACTCGTGGATCGCGCCATGATCGAAATCGGGCTTCAGCTCCAGCGCCCGCCGGATGAGCCCCTCCACCAGCGGCAGGTCGGCGAGCAGGTCGGGGTCGTCCTTGCCGGCCGCGACCGCCGCCCCCCAGGCGGCCGCCGTCCAGTACAGGAACGGGACATCGTCGACGGAAGCGTCGCGCAGCGCCGCGGCCCGATCGGCGTGCAGGCGCCGCGCGAAATCCTCGTGCTCGGTCTCCAGGCCGCGCAGACCGTAGTCCCGCGCCCGCAACAGGAGCCGCCGCGCGCGGACGCGCAGCGTCGCGGACGCCGCCACGTCGTGGTCCTGCGTCTCGTCGGCGTCCTGCTCCACGAAGGCGAACGCGTACTGGGTGAAGCCGCCCGCCGCGGCCAGCAGGAGCCCCCGGTGCCGGGGGCTCTGCTCCAGGAGACTCTCGACGAGCTTGAGGGCGAACGGCAGGGCGTCGCGAACGAGCTGGGGATCGTTGTCCGAGGCGTAGGTCGCGCCGCTCTCGGCGAGCGCGTCCCCCAGCCGGTTGATCGCGAACCTCTTGATCGAGCAGCCGGGGAGCGCCAGCACGGTCAGACCACACGAGGCGACGAGCGCTCGGAACCAGCCGGACAGGTCGCGGTTCACGACCTCCCCGGGGAAAAGATGGCGGTGCCGTGCTGCCGCATCCGTTCGTCGCGGATGACGCCGGTCATGGCCACCTCGATGATCCGACTGGCGCCTCACCCCTTCCGGGTCATTGTCCCGTGGCGCCGGCCCTAGCGTATATGCGATCGGACCCTTCCGGGTCAATCCTGGGAGGCCGCCGCGCCCGGACGCACCTCCTTGACGCCGCGCCCGCGGCCGGATTAACGTCCGTCGTTCGCGACACCAGGACCCGATTCTCCCCTTACGAGGTGCCCATGACCGAGCACTCCCCCCGGCGCTCGCCCATCACACTCCCCGCCCTCGCGGTCTGTCTCGTCCTCGCGACCGGCGCCGCTCCCGGCCCCAAGGCCGCGACGCCGCCGAAACCCGCGGGCAGGCCCGGCGCGCCGCCGCCCGCCGGACGGCAGGCGACCGCCGTCGAGGCGAAGACGTTCATCGAAGACGTCGAGAAGCGCCTCCTCGAGCTGAGCGTCAGGAGCGACCGCTCCGACTGGGTGCAGCAGAACTTCATCACGCAGGACACCGAGCAGATCGCTGCGGAGGCCAAGAAGGACCTCATCGCCGCAGTCACGTCCGAAGCCATCAAGGCGAAGCGCTTCGACGGAGTGAAGCTTCCCGACGACGTGCGGCGCAAGTTCGACCTGCTCAGGCTGGCGGTCGAGCTGCCGGCTCCGAACAACCCGGCCGACCAGACCGAGCTGACCGATATCAGCGCCTGGCTCGAGAGCACCTATGGCAAAGGGAAGTACTGCCCGCCCGGGACCGGTTCCCCCGGACAGCCGGGCGGCGCCGCCGGTCCCGGCTGTCTGGACATCAACGACATCACGCGGATCATGGCGGAGAGCCGCGACTCCCGGCAGCTCCTCGACGTCTGGCGCGGCTGGCACACGGTCTCGCCGCCGATGCGCCCCAAGTACGAGCGCTTCGTCCAGCTCGCCGACAAGGGAGCGCACGAGATGGGCTTCAAGGACCTCGGCGCGATGTGGCGCTCGAACTACGACATGCCCCCCGACGCCTTCGCCGCCGAGGTCGAGCGGCTGTGGACGCAGGTCGCCCCCCTCTACTGGTCGCTGCACGCGTACGTGCGCTCGCAGCTCGTCAAGCGGTACGGCCCCGCGCTCGTGCCGCCGGACGGCCCGATCCCCGCCCATCTGCTCGGCAACATCTGGGCGCAGCAGTGGGGGAACATCTACCCGCTCGTCGCCCCGCCGGGAGGCGATCCCGGCTACGACCTGACCGAGCTCCTGCGCGCCCGGAAGGTGGACGAGCTGCAGATGGTGCGCTACGGCGAGGGCTTCTTCACCTCGCTCGGCTTCGCCTCCCTCCCGCCGACCTTCTGGGAGCGCTCGCTCTTCAAGAAGCCGGCCGACCGCGACGTCGTCTGCCACGCGAGCGCCTGGGACATCGACGCCGGGCAGGACCTGCGCGTCAAGATGTGCATCGAGATCAACGACGAGGACTTCCGCACCATCCACCACGAGCTGGGGCACAACTTCTACCAGCGCGCCTACAACCGCCAGCCCGGGATGTTCCGGGCCGGCGCCAACGGCGCCTTCCACGAGGCGATCGGCGACACGATCGCCCTGTCGATCACGCCCGCCTATCTCAAGCGCATCGGCCTGCTCGACAAGGATCCCGCGCCGGGCGGCGACCTCGGCTTCCTCATGAAGATGGCCCTCGACAAGATCGCCTTCCTGCCGTTCGGTCTCCTCGTCGACCAGTGGCGCTGGAAGGTCTTCTCGGGCGAGGTCACGCCGGCGGGGTACAACAAGGCCTGGTGGGACCTGCGTCTCAAGTACCAGGGGGTCGCGCCCGCCGTTCCCCGCAGCGAGGCCGATTTCGATCCCGGCGCCAAGTACCACGTCCCGGCGAACGTGTCATACACCCGTTACTTCCTGGCCCACATCCTGCAGTTCCAGTTCCACCGGGCGCTGTGCCGCGAGGCCGGCTTCACCGGGCCGCTCGACCAGTGCTCGATCTACGACAACAAGGCGGCGGGCAGGAAGCTCCAGGCGATGCTGGAGATGGGGCAGAGCCGTCCCTGGCCCGAGGAGCTCTACGCCCTCACGGGCGAGAGGCAGATGGACGCGGGCGCCATCCTCGACTACTTCGCGCCGCTCAAGAAATGGCTGGACGAGCAGAATCGGGGGAAGAAAGTCGGGGTCTGAAAGCCATCGGGCCCGCTAGTCCTTGCGCCAAGGGCCGGCAGCTGTCCGCACGAGCGCCCGGAGCCAGGCACGCCTGACAAAGCCCACGCTCTAGGCATCCACCTGGGAGAGGTGGGAATGATGTTGGAGCCCTCGCTCCGCGAGCAGTCGCGGTTGAAGCCGCGCGACACCGGCTGGACACGCAGCACCGAGTCCTGCTTTACTTCTTCCGTTCCTGACCCGGGAGCACCCCATGCCTCGAATCGAAGACCGGCTCACCCGGCTCGGGCTCGTGCTTCCGGCGCCCTTCAAGGTCCCGCCCGGAGTCGTCCTGCCCTTCCAGTTCGTCAGGATCGTCGACTCGCGCGCGTTCCTCTCCGGTCACGGCCCGCAGAACGCCGACGGCTCGATCGCCGAGCCGCTCGGAAAGCTCGGCCTGGACCTCACGGTCGAGCAGGGATACGCCGCGGCCCGGCTCACCGCCTTGTCGATGCTCGGCAGCCTCAAGCGCGCCCTCGGCGACCTCGATCGGGTCGCCCACTGGCAGCGCGTGTTCGGCATGGTGAACTCGGCGCCCGGATTCAACCGGCAGCCGAGCGTCATCAACGGTTTCTCGGATCTCATCCTCGAGCTGTTCGGCCCCGAAGTCGGAAGCCATGCGCGCAGCGCCGTCGGCATGGCCGAGCTCCCCTTCGACTTCCCGGTCGAGATCGAGGGGGAGGTCGAGATCCGGCCGTGACGCACGAGGTAGAATGAGGGACGCACGAGCGAACGCGGGAGCCCGACATGCCGATCCCTGAAGTCCGCCCCATCACGCTCGACGAGATCCGCCGGGCGCGCGAGCGCATCGCCAGGACGATCGTCCGCACTCCACTTCTTCGCCTCGAGCTGGGGGAAGGACAACCCGACATCCGGCTGAAGCTCGAGAATCTCCAGCCGATTAACGCCTACAAGCTGCGCGGCGCGGCCAACGCCGTGGCGATGCTCCCGGAGTCCGAGCGTAGGAAGGGGGTCTGGACCATCAGCGCCGGCAACGCGGGGCAGGGGGTCGCCTATGCGGCGCGGCAGGCCGGCGTGCCGTGCACGGTCGTCGCCATCGAGACCGCTCCCGCCGCGAAGATCGAGCGGATGAAGGCGCTCGGCGCGCGCCTCGTCCTGGTGCCGTTCGATGTCGCATGGAAGGCGCTCGACGAGCGGTCCTACCCCGAAGTCGAAGGGACCTTCGTGCATCCCTTCGACGATCACGATTTCATCGCAGGGCACGCGACCATGGGCCTCGAGATCCTGGAGGACGCTCCCGACACGGCGGCGGTGATCGCCGCGATCGGCGGCGGCGGGCTCATCACCGGCGTCGCCAGCGCCGTCAAGGCGCTCAAACCGGAGGTCCGGGTCTGGGGCGCCGAACCGGAGACCGCCGCCCCCGCGGCCGCGTCGTTCGCGGCCGGCTCCCCCCAGGTGTTCGAGGCCTGGAAGGCCTCGTTCGTCGACGGCGCCGGCGGCAAGAGCCTGTTCCCGCGCATGTGGCGGCGGATGTCGTCGCTCGTCGACGGCTCCATCGTGGTCAGCCTCGAGCAGACGCGCCGCGCCATGCGCCTGATGGCCGAGAAGACGCGGGTCATCTCCGAAGGAGCCGGCGCCCTGCCTCTCGCGGCCGCGCTGACCGGGAAAGCCGGGCGGGGGCCGATCGTCGCCATCGTCTCCGGCGGCAATATCGACCTCGGCAAGTTCGCGGAGCTGATCGGGGTCAGCGAGAAGACGCCGGCGGCCTGATCGCGCGCGCGGGCCGGCTTCGGCACGCGGCTTCAGTCGCCGCGCATCACGACGAGCGGGTTGAAGCCCGAGACCCCGTCTTACGGAGTTGCGGGCGTGAGACGCTGCTGCAGGCGGCGATACGCGAAGACGGCGGCCCAGGTCATGGCGGCGACGAGGGCCACGAGCAGGAGCGCCGCCGGAGCGCCCAGGCCGCCCAGGGGAAGAATCGCCAGGAGCGCCGCCGGGACCGCGGCACGCACCAGCAGCCGCCGGCCGACGACGCCCGCCAGGAGCAGTCCGAACAGAAGCCCCGAACCGAGGATCAGGCCCGGCTGCAGCAGCCCGATCAGGCTGCCGAGCCACGCCGGGTAGGCGCGGATAGAAAAGCTGTTGTCGTCCCGCCCGACCAGGAGCATCCGGCTCACGGTGACGCGCGGCAGCGCGCCGACCCCGCCGGGGATGGCGATGTGCACCGGCAGCGATCCCTTGCGCGATCCCGCCTTCTGTCTGAGCTGCTGCGCCACGCGCGCTTCCTGCTCGACCTGCGCCCGCGCCGCCGCGTCGGAGGCGATGCCGCCGTACTCGCCGCCCGCTGCCGCCGCTTCGGACTGCGCCGCGACCTTGGATTCCACCTGGCGCATGCTCTCCTCGTCCAGCTTCATGTTGTCCGCCCGCTGCGGCGCGCTTCGCGCCAGAAACCCGAACGAAGGCGCCGGCTTCGCGGCCGCAAGCAGTGGGGCGGTCTGCACCACCGGCTTGAAGCGATCGCCGGTCACGACATACTTCCTGCCGTCCGGCAGGTAGACGGTCCACAGCGCTTCCGACACCGGCACGTCGAAGCGTGGCAGGCGCGGCTCGATGCGGCCGAGCATCGTGACCTCCGGCCCCTTGCGCAGGAGGACGAGCGACACCCTCGATGCGACCTCGCCGTCCCCGCGCGGCAGGGGGACCAGCACGGTTCTCCCGGTCTGCTTCGGCTTGGCCGGCTGGCCGTCGAGCAGGAGCGACCAGATCTCCACCTCCTCCCCCGGCAGGGTCAGGCCGAGGAACTGCTTGCGGTTGTTCTTGATCGAGAGATCGATCCAGGTCGCCTCGGTGCCGTTGTCCAGGAGGACGGCGGTGGCGTTCAGCGACTCGATGATGGCGGTCAGGACCGGCGCGTCCTCGTGCTCGGCGATCTTCACCAGCGCCTGCTCAGGCGCCTCGGAATACTTGCAGGCGCTGATCAGGTTCCCGCCGTAGGCGACGACGTCGGGCGGGATCTCGCTCACGTCGGCCGGCAGCAACCGCCCCTTCAGCTCGAGCTCCACCTCCGCCCCGTCGGCGGCGACGGCGACGAAGCCAGACTCGCGCTCGACCGCAAGGGGGGCGAAGCGCGGCACCGGCAGGCGACCCGCCTTGACGTCGTACGCCCCTTCGAACTGGACCACGACCCGCACCCGGCCATCGAGAGGTGCGAGGAGCTTGACGCGCAGGAGACTCCGCCCCTCGTGCTTCAGGATCTTCCAGCTCTCCAGACCCGGGGCGGTGGCCTCGAACACCACGACTCCCTCCGGCAGGTCGAGGTCGAAGTGGTCCACCTTCGCCACCCGCACCGTGTAGTCGTGCACCAGGACCCCGCTCACGACTCCGTCCCCCAGGTGCAGCAGCTGATAGCCGGCCACCTGGACGCGCGGCTCGAGCTTCACCTCTTCGCCGGCCCTCTCCTCGGCGCGGCGGAACGGCAGGGTGTACTTCAGCGTGAATGCGTTCTGCGGCAGCGCTACGTACAGCCTCCCCTGACGCGGCCCGTAGGCCAGCCCTCCTTCGATCTGGAGATCGTGGAACATCGGCGCGGCCCCCAGGTTCAGGAGGTTGCGGGGCGTTTCCGGCAGACGCGCGGCGATTCGGTTCTCCCCCGGGTTGCCCGGCGCCGGGAACGCCAGGGCCAGCCTCAGCGTCAGCGACGCCGGCCCCTTCGCGAGGATCTCCAGGAGCGATCCGTTGCGATGCAGGATGGCCCCCTGTCCCTGGAACGAGACGATCGTCCCGTCGTACGCGAGCGGCAGGCGGATCCACCCCTTCTTGAGGACGTCGAGCGCGAGCGTGCCGTCGAGCGTCAGGACACCCGGTTCCAGCCGGCCGGTGTACTCCGCCGATCGCAGCACCGCCTCGGCAGGCGGCTCGGGCTCCGGAGGAGGCGGCACGTAGGTCGTCTCGACCAGCGCCTTGAAGTCCTGCCAGGACAGCGTGATCTTCGTTTCGTGCAGATCGGGCAGCGAGCGCCGCGCCGCCTCCGCCGTGGCCGCGAAGGCCGGCGCCGGCCCGGCGACGAGGAATCCGGTCCCCACGACCGGGACGACCAGGAGGAGTCCGAGCACCAGCCGCCGCGCCGACCAGACTCTCGTGGCGAAGAACCCGAGAAGCGCCGCCGTCATCCCGCAGCCGAAGGCGATCCGGCCGTCGGGATTCAGGATGAAGAGGAGGAAGAGACCGGCCGACGCCGCGATCGTGGCGGCCGCACCGCCGCGATCGGAAGGCCGCGGACCGGGGCACGCCGGGCCCGCCCGCAGCCGGAGGATCGTCAGAGTCAGAAGGAAGGCCATCAGGAAGATCCCGGCTGGAGAGAAGGTCCACGCCAGAGGCCAGCCGGAGAGGGACACGCGCGCCCGTTCGCCGGAGGTCAGGAGGCGCCCGCTGAACGACAGACGCAGGCCGTCGGTCGGGATGCTGAAGCGCACCGGCAGGACACCGCGCGCCACGCTCCCCCCTCGCTGCGCCACGCCGCCGCTCACGGCAAAGTTGGACACCTGGTTCGCCTGCATCTGGTAGCCGGCGACTCCGGGAGAGATCACCGGCGACTCCACGACCGGCGGGGCCGCCTTCGACAACTCCTTAAGGTCGTTCTCGAGACGATCGCGCCGGTTCATCTCGCCGGCAATCCGTCCGCGCGCCGCCTCATCCTTGTCCGCGGCTCCCGCCTCGCCCGGCGGCCCGCCGCCGATGTACCCGAGCGAGCGCAGCTGGTCCAGCATCTCCTGGTCCTGGGGCGCCCCCTTCTTCTTCCCCGGGCCGAACTCCGCGCCGACCGTCAGCGCGTTGAGATCCCCTCGCGACGCCAGGTTGTAGGCGCCACCGGAGAGATAGACGATCCGGTTGAGCGGCTGGTCGGCGTGGAGGTTGCCGCCGAACGCGCCGTAGCGCCGGTCGCGCGGCAGGAAGAAATGCCACTCGACCTCCATCGCGTCCACGTCGATCGCCGGCGCCAGGAAGCGGTGCCGCCCCCAGAACCCCGCCGTGCGCGGCTGGTAGTAGACCAGCTCGACGTCGAACGGCGCCAGCTCCCCCGCCGCGTCGGCCGCGGTCTTCTTGAGAGGGACCAGAACGCGGCCCGCCGCGTTGCGCGCCGCCTTCACCGGCCGGTCCTCGAGGTAGGCCCCCCATGTCTCGGCCCCGTCCGGCAGGACCATCTCGAGATACTGCTTGCGGTTGTTCTTGACTCTGAAGCGCGCGGACGTGATCAGGTGCCCCTCGGGACTCTCGTAGGTGTACAGCCGCGCCGACTCCACGATCGTCCGCTTCACCGCCAGGTCCTCGTGCTTCACGATCCGAAGCCCGATCCCGACCGGGTGCGCCAGGTACTTGAAGGCGTACAGCACCGGCTGCCCCTGGAGCGAGGCGATGTCCGCCGGGAGCTCCGCCGGATCGACCGGAGTGGCGTTCTTCAGATCGGCCGAGGGAGTGATCTCCACATTGGTCGCCGCGGCGACCGCGATGAACCCCTTGTCGCGCAGGACATCGAGGAGCGCCAGATCCGGTGCTCTGACCTCCGATACACCGTCGGCGCCCGCGGTTCCGGTCGTGCCCTTCGCGTCGGCGTCCTTGATCTCCTGCTCGAAGGTCGCCTGCAGCTCGTAGCTCCCCTGCGCTACGTAGTTCAGCCGCACAAGAAGGACGCGCCCGGCCTTCTCCTCCACGACCGACCAGTCCTTCATCCCCTGGGCCGTGACGTCGAGCACCGTGATCCCGGCCGGCAGCGCCACGCGGAACGCGTCCACGCCGCGCCCGTGGATCGTGTAGGCGGCGATGGCGGTGCCGCGCATCATTCCTTCCCCGATGGACAGTAGGGTGCGCGTCTCGCCCGTGACCTTGGTCTCTTTTTCCCCCAGCTCCACCTGCTTCGACCAGGTCACCGACGCATCGCCGGCCCGCTGATAGGCGCCGCGCACCCGCGTCTGACCGCCGGATCGCTCGATGGCCCGGACCACCGCCCCGGGCAGCTCGACCTCCATGCCGGGTCGCGGAATGACGAGATCGAGAGCCACGACCGGCGCCTGCGGGAACCGCAGGGAGAGCGAGCGCGAGCCGCGGTTGTCCGCGGTCTGCGTCAGATACTCCAGGACCAGCGTGTGCCGCCCCTCGCCGCGCAGCGCGACCTTCTGCTCGCCGTCCTCGCTGTAGGCGCTGGCGGGGCGGCCGTCGAGATCGAAGCGCGACAGCGCCACCCCCTCGCCGAGGACCGGCACCTCCACCCAGGCGTCGCGGTTCAGCACCTGCACGCCGAACTCCAGCCGGACCTGCGCGCGCGTCTCGTCCCCCCCGACCACGACGCTCGCCTGGCAGGCGGTCAGGGCGAAATCGACGGGTGGCGGCGCAGGGGTCGGCTGCGGGTGTGCGGCGCGGATCTCGTCCAGGATCTTCTTGAAGTCGCTCCACGGGATGAGGACGCCGGTGTTCTGCAGCCGCGGCAGCCGGTCGTTCTCCGTCTGGCTTTCCGGCTCGCTCGCCCGTGCCGGCGCGGAGACCACGCCCAGCCCGAGGAGAAAACAGAAAAGGAAGAGCGCCGCGCCCGGAATCCGCCAGCCCTTCGATGGTGACATGTCAGGTCTCCCGACCCGAACTTAGGTTCCGGGTCCTCGCAAGTCAAAGAAAGGAAACGGCAAAGACCGCTTCGTCGATCTCTGAGACATGACTCCGGCCACAGAGTTCCCCCGGGGACGGAGGAATTCGCTGGGCGAGACTGCGGGCGGGGTCTTTCGGGGAAGGCGCCGGTCCTATTTCTTCATCCGCTTCAGGAGCGCCTTGAAGCGCGGCTCGTTGCGCAGCGGGTCGAGGTCGCCGTCGTGCTCGATCCATTGCTTCTGCGCGAACCCGGCGTCGACGGCCTGCTCCAGAAGATCGACCGCCTTCTGGAAGCGCCGGGCGTTCGCGTACAGGCAGGCGACGTTGTAGAGCGTGGCCTGGTCGTGCGGGTCGATCGCCAGGGCGCGCTCGCCCCAGCTCAGCGCCTCCTCGGTTCGACCCAGCGCCAGCAGGTCGCTCGAACCCATGTAGATCGCCCGGACGTCGTCCGGGTTCGACTCGAGCTGGCGCTTGATCGCCGCAAGGCACCGCTCGTGCGTCGCGAGGGCGTCCGTGGGCCGGTGCAGCGCATTGAAGACCACTGCCAGGAGCGACAGTGACTGGTAGTCCTCCGGGCGGAGATCCGCCGCCAGCTCGAACAGCTGCGCCGCCTTCTCGAGCTTCCCCTCTATCCAGCAGGTGCGGGCGTAGAAATAGGGGGCCTCGTAGAGCTTCGGATCCAGCCGCATCGCCGTCTCGAACTCCTGCTCTGCCTCGGCGTACGACTTGCCCAACGACAGGGCGTTGCCTCGCGAGGCGTGCGCCTCGGCCAGGTCCGGGGCCAGCTCCAGCGCCTTGGCGCTGGCGCCGCGCGCCTCTTCCAGATTCTTCTCGCTGCTGTCTGCGAAATTGTAGAGCATGGCGGAGGCGTCGGCGACCCCCGCGTAGGCCAGGGCGTAGCGCGCATCGATCTCGATCGCCCGCGAGAACATGGCCCGGGCCGACTCCCAGTTCTTCCGGCCGGCCAGGTAGAACAGCTTGCGGCCGCGCAGGTAGTAGTCGTAGGCCTGGACGTCGCTGGTCGGCGCCTTCTGCAGCGCCTGCTGCTCGGTCGGCGTGAGCGTCAGCTGCAGGGCCCGCACGATGCTCCGGGAGATTTCGTCCTGGATGGCGAACACGTCTTTCATCTGCCGGTCGTAGCTCTCCGACCACAGGTGGTAGCCATCCGCCACGTTGATGAGCTGCGCCGTGATCCGCAGCGTGTCGCCCGACTTGCGGACGCTCCCTTCGACCACGGCGTCGACACCGAGCTTCTCGCCTATCTCCTGCACCGTCATCTTCTTTCCCTTCAGCGCGAACACCGAGGTCCGCGCCGGCACGTTCAGCCCCTTCACCTTGACGAGCGCGTTGATCAGCTCTTCGGTGATGCCGTCGCTGAAGTATTCGTTCTCCTTGTCGTCGCTCATGTTGTCGAACGGCAGGATGGCGATGGAGGCGGGAGACGCGCCGCCACGCGGCGCCGGGGGACCGCTCCGGCCGCGGACAAGAAGCGCGAGGCCGATCGCGATGACGGCCAGCGCCGCCACACCCGCGACGACGTAGCTGGACGCGCGCCGGCCGCCCGCCCTGGCGTCCCCGCCCGCGGGCGACGGCTCCTGGCGCGATGCGCCACCGGTCGGGCCCGCGACATCCGCCGTCTCGCGCAGCTCCTCCAGCTCGTTGCGCACATCCAGCGCCGACTGGTGGCGCCTTCTGGGATCCTTCTCCAGGCAGCGCCGCACGATCCGGCCGAGCAGGTCGGGAAGACCGCGGCGCAGCTCGACGATCGGCCGGGGCGTGTCCCGCAGGATCGACGACGACACTTCCGCCGGGCTCCCGCCCTTGAACGGGCGTTCTCCCGTCGCCATCTCGTACAGGATGATCCCGAGAGAGAAGATGTCCGAGCGCTGGTCCGGCTCCTTCCCCTGCAGCTGCTCGGGTGACATGTAAGGGACCGTCCCGCTCGGGCCCGATTCCGGCCTCACGGTCCGCGTCGGCTCCGACTCGGCCGGCGCTCCCTGCTTCCACAGCTTCGCCAGGCCGAAGTCGAGGACCTTCACCCTCGCTTCGCGTGTGACCATCACGTTGGCCGGCTTCAGGTCCCGGTGCACGATCCCCTTCTCGTGCGCCGCGCTCAGCGCCTCCGCCAGCGGCACCGCGACGTCGAAGAAGTCCCCGAGGGGCATTCCGCCCCGCCGGATCGACGCGTCGAGCGTCGCCCCCTCGATCAGCTCCATCGTCAGGAAGTGGACTCCGTCCGCCTCCTCCACGGAATGGATCGTCACGATGTTCGGATGGTTCAGGGCGGCGACCGCCCGCGCCTCCTGCTGGAACCACCGCAGCCGCTCCCCGTCCGCCGCCACGCCCGGCGGCAGCGTCTTCAGCGCGACGTGCCGCCCCAGGCTCACGTCCAGCGCCTCGAACACCACACCCATCCCGCCCTGCCCAATCTCCTTGACCAGGCGGTAGTGCGACAGTGTCTGTCCGGGCTTCAGGTCCATGTGCGGATATGGCCGGGTTTCGAACGGAGCCGGCGATGGCGCGCCCCGGATCTTACGACAGAGAGCGCACAAGCGCTATGATCAGGGGCCCCGTCGGAAAGACTCGGAGCGGCCGTGCGCCAGCCCAGGACGATCGTCTTTTTTCCCGAGGCCGCCTTCGGCCCCGCATTGAACTGCGTCGGCATCGCCCAGGCCTGCCGCGACCTCGGTCACCGGCCGGTGTTCGTCGCCGACCGATCGTTCGCGGGGGTGTTCTCGAAATACGGGTTCGAAGAGCGCCTGGTGGCGATGTCCGAGCCGATGGACGCGCTCCGGGTCAGCCAGTTCTGGAAGGACTTCATCGCCTCGCACCTGCCGCACTTCCGGCTCCCTCCGATCGAGCAGATCGCCACCTACGTCGTGCCGGTGTGGGAGGCGGTGGTGGACAGCGCCGTCTACGTCGAGCGCGAGCTGCGGCAGGTCCTGCAGGAGATCCGGCCCGATCTGGTCTGCGTCGACAACATCATATTGTTTCCGGCGATCGCCCGGGCCGGCTGCCCGTGGATCCGGATCATCTCGTGCAGCGAGAACGAGATCCCCGACCCCGACATCCCGCCGCATTTGTCCGGATGCGGTGCCGCCGACCGCCGCTGCAGCGAGGCGTTCGAGGCCGAGTTCCAGCGCCTCATCCGGCCGTGCCACGATCGTTTCAACGGCTTCCTGGTCTCGCTCGACCTGTCGTCCTACCCGCCCGGGCAGTTCTTCGAGACCTCGCCGCACCTGAATCTGCTGCTCTATCCGGAGCCGCTCGCCTACAGGCGCCGGTATCCTCTTGATCCCGCCCGCTTCCAGTACCTCGAGGGATGCGTGCGGGGAGAAGGGGAGTACGTGGTCCCGCGGTTCGCGCGGCACGACGACCGGCCGCTCCTCTACGTAAGCTTCGGCAGCCTGGGTGCGGCCGATGTCGATCTCTACAAGCGATTGATCCTCCTTCTAGGCAGGCTGCCGTACCGCGCGCTCGTGAGCGTCGGGGACTACCTCCCCGCCTACACCAATCTGCCGGGGAACGTCCGCGTCGAGGCATTCTTCCCGCAGCCCGCGGTGCTGCCGCACTCCGACGTCGTCGTGCACCACGGCGGCAACAACACCTTCAACGAGGCGCTCTACTTCGGAAAACCGTCGCTCATCCTGCCGTTCTGCTGGGACGGACTCGACAACGCCACGCGCGTCCAGGAGACCGGCTACGGTCTCCGCCTGCCGCGCTACACCTGGACCGACGCCGGGCTGGTCGCGGCGATCGAGACCCTGCTCGCCGACACGGCGATGCAGGACCGCCTCCATAGTCTGAGCGCCCACATGCAGGCAGCCGACGGCCGCACGAAGGCGGCGCGGCTGATCGACGGGCTCGTGCGGCAGAGAGAGTAGAATGGATCGGTCATGAAGCCCGAAAAGTTTGTTGGTCTTTTGGGAGAGGTCAGGGCGTCCGCGATCCTGAGATGTTCCTCGCGCGACAGCGCCGTCTCCGCCATGGAGGCGGCGGTGCGCGGCGGCTTCCGGATCGTCGAGTTCACCCTGACGATCCCGGGGGCGCTCGACCTGGTCGAGGAATTCTCCAGCCGCCCGGACCTGATCGTCGGCGCCGGTACCGTCCTCACGAGCGACGAGGCCCGCACCGCCGTGAAGCGCGGGGCGCGGTTCCTGGTGTCGCCCGTCATGGACCCGCAGGTGATCTCCACCGGGCTGTCCGAGGGAGTCGCCGTCATCCCGGGCTGCCACACGCCGACCGAGATGCTCGCCGCGCACCGGGCCGGCGCTCCCCTGCAGAAGCTCTTCCCCGCCCCCGGCAACGGGCCCGCCTACGTGCGCGCCTGTCTCGGCCCGCTGCCGTTTCTGAAGATCGTCCCGACCCAGGGTGTCGACGCGGCCAATGCGCGCGCCTGGCTCGACGCGGGTGCCTACGCCCTCGGATTCACGCACGCCCTGTTCGACGCCGACGACCTCAAGGCCGGCCGCTTCGAACGGATCGAGGAGCGCGCCCGCGCCCTGCTCGCCGCGGTGCGCTGACGGTCCGCAGCCAGTCGCTCATGAGACTCTTGATCTGCGTCTGGTAACGCACTCCCGCGAGCCGGCATCCCTGCTTGAAGGCATCCAGGAGCGCCTGCGGCACCTTGAGGCTGATCAGCCGGCTCAAGAGGGGCTCTCCCCCGCGGAGCAGACGGAAATTCTCCAGGAACTCGACGATCTCGTCCGGCGACATCTCCCGGCAGCGCGCCAGGTACTCGTCCGAAAAGTACTGCACGGGCCTGCCGGGGGCCCCCTTCATCGGAGTCTCCGCAGCGCCTCGACGTCCTCGAGATCCTGCGGCCTGCCGCTCGATCGTTTCATCCTTATCAGGTCCTCGATGGAAGCGACGCGCACGGTCTGACCCCTGACCCTGATCCTTCTGACCTTCATCCTCGCAAGGTCTTCGGTGAGGATTACATCCACGATCTCCGAGGGGAGCGCCGGGTTGACGAAGGACCACGCCGTCAGGCTGCGGTTCCGGATGTACTCCTCCCTGTAACGGAAGACTTCGGACGCTGTGACCGGCAGCCTGGGGTGGAGCCCCAGGGACAAGAGTGCGCGCTCGGCCCGCAGGAAATCACCCTCGCGCAACCGGATCACCAGGTCGACATCGACCGTGCCCCGCACGGCACCGTGCAGGGCGACTGCGTAGCCACCCACCAGGGCGTACGGCACGCGGGTGCGATGGAACGCCCGGGCGACGCGCAGCAGCAGCATGGTATATACCAATATATACTCATCGTCACGTCCCCCGCAAGGCCTGCAGGAGCCTCGGTCGCCCCCCGGTCCGGTGTCCCCGCGCCCTGAGGCGTCCCTCCCGGGCTGGATCGAACGGCGCGAGGCAGGATATCCTCCCGCCGCCATGCCGCTGACACCGGGCACGAAGCTCGGCCCCTACGAGATCCTCGGCCCGCTCGGCGCCGGGGGGATGGGGGAGGTCTACCGCGCCCGCGACGCGCGTCTGTCGCGCGAGGTGGCGGTGAAAGTGCTGCCGGCCTCGTTCGTCGCCGATCCCGAGAGGCTACGCCGTTTCGAGCAGGAGGGGCGCGCCACCGGTCAGCTCAACCACCCGAACATCCTCGCCGTGTTCGACACGGGGACCCACGAAGGGACCCCCTACGTCGTGGCGGAGCTGCTCGAAGGCACGACCCTCCGGGTCCGGCTGGCCGGCGGATCGCTTCCCGTCCGCAAGACGGTGGACTACGCGCGGCAGATCGCGCAGGGGCTGGCGGCGGCGCACCAGAAGGGGATCGTCCACCGCGATCTCAAGCCGGAAAACCTGTTCCTCACCACCGACGGGCGGATCAAGATCCTCGATTTCGGCCTGGCGAAGCTCGAGCGGTCCGAGGACTCCGCCGCGGCGCTGACCCAGACGCCGACGCGCGCCGACACCGGAACCGGGGTCGTGCTCGGGACGGCCGGCTACATGTCCCCCGAGCAGGTGCGCGGCCTGCCCGCCGACCAGCGCTCCGACATCTTCAGCTTCGGCTGCATCCTGTACGAGATGCTGTCCGGGCAAAGGGCCTTCGCGGCCACCTCCTCGATCGAGACGATGAACGCCATCCTCAAGGAGGACCCGCCCGAGATCGCGCGTCTCAACCGCGACGTCCCGCCGGGGCTCGAGCGGATCGTGCAGCACTGCCTCGAGAAGAACCCCGACGAACGGTTCCAGTCGGCGCGCGACCTGGCGTTCGACCTCGAGTCGCTGTCGGGGACTCCGGCCCCGGCCGCGCTGCGTCAGGGGGTGCGGCCGGGCTACCGCCTGCCGCGCGCGCGATTCGTCCTCGCTCTCGGGCTTGGTGTGCTCTCCCTGGCTGCCGCTTATTACGCCGGTCTCAGGACGCGGACGCCCGCGGCAGCCGCGACCTACAGCCAGATGACCTTCCGCCAGGGAAGCATCTTCTCGGCGCGCTTCTCGCCGGACGGCGGGACGGTCATCTACTCCGCCTCCTGGGACGGCCATCCGGCCGAGCTGTTCTCGACCCGCCCCGGCAGCCCCGAATCGAGAGCGCTCGGCCTGCCGTCCGGCGAGATCCTCTCCGTGTCCGCGTCGGGCGAGATGGCGCTCCTTCTCGACCCGCGCTTCACGACCGGGTGGATGCGCTCCGGCACGCTGGCGCGGGCCCCCTTGTCCGGTGGCGTCCCCCGCCAGGTGCTGAGCGACGTCCAGGACGCCGACTGGTCGCCCGATGGACAGGGCCTCGCCGTGGCGCGCACGGTCAGCGGGCGTTATCGCCTGGAGTACCCGGCCGGCAAGGTGTTATACGAGACGGAGACCTGGCTCAGCTCGCCCCGCTTCTCGCGCGACGGCAAGCGCATCGCCTTCATCGATCACCCGTCCTTCGGAGACGACCGCGGACGCGTCGCCGTGGTCGACCTGTCGGGCCAGGTCCGGTTCCTGACCGAGGCGTTTCCCTCCACGGCGGGCCTCGCGTGGTCCCCCTCGGACGACGAAATCTGGGTGAGCGTCTGCCCGATTGGCTCTCGACATTCTCTGTACGGTGTCGACCTCCAGGGGCGCACGCGGGTCGTCGACGCCGCACCGGGGGACATTTCCGTTGCGGACGTCTCGGCGTCCGGCAAAGCGCTGGTCGTGCGCAACGACGGCCGGCGCGGCATTCTCGGGACGCGCCCGGGTGATGAGACCGAGCGGGACCTCTCCTGGCTCGACTGGTCGCGCCCGGGCGACCTCTCCAGGGACGGCCGCTGGGTCTTGTTCGAAGAGGAGGGCCAGGGCGCGGGGCCCGATTATTCCGTCTACCTGAGGAACACCGACGGTTCCCCCGCCGTACGGCTGGGGGACGGTGCGGCGGCTGCCCTTTCGGATGACGGGCAATGGGCCGCGACCTTCTCGCTCGGCGAAACCGACAGGATCGACTTTGTGCCGCGCGGCGCGGGTGAGGCGCGCACCCTGCGTCTTCCGGGATTCGCGATCCTCACGGTCCGCTGGTTCCCGGACGGCAGGCGGCTCCTGGTCACGGCTTCCGAGAAGGGTCACCTGCAGCGGCAGTACGTCATGGAGGGGGAGGGCGGGACCCCGAAACCGATCACACCCGAGGGGGCCGGCTACGCCGGAGCCGTCACTCCGGACGGTGCATCCGTGGCGGCGGCGATCAACGGCGGTCCACTTCAGATCTTTCCGGTTGGAGGAGGTGAGCCCCGGCCCATCGCCGTTTCCCTGTCCGGCGACTTCCCGGTGATGTGGAGCCAGGACGGGCGCTCGCTCTTCGTCTTCACCCGGACGCCGCCCGGAGTCCGGGTCGACCGCCTTGACCCGGCCACGGGCCGAAGGACCGCCTGGAAGACCCTCATGCCCGCCGACAAGGCGGGACTGGTCGACACATCATTCGTGTTTCTGTCCGGCGACGCCCGCACGTATGTGTACAGCTACCGTCGGTTCCTCTCGACGCTCTTCCTCGTCGAAGGATTGCGCTGAGAGAGATAGCGCCGCCCTCAGTTCGCGAACAGGTTCTTCACCACGAACAGGACGTTCGCGGGCCGCTCGGCCAGCCGGCGCATGTACCACGGGAACCAGGCGTCGCCGTAGCTGATCAGCACCCGGAACCGGTGCCCCGCGGCGGCGAGACGCGTCTGCTCGTCACGCCTGATCCCGTAGAGCATCTGGAACTCCAGCTGCTGCGGTCTGAGGTTCGCCTCCCGCCCCGCCTTCTCGATACGCCTGATGAGGACCGGATCGTGCGTGCCGAAGATCGGCCGGACGCCGGCCTGGCGGGCGTCGCGACCGAGAAGCCGGGTGGCCAGGGAGAAGTAGTTCGCGTCCACGTCGCGCTTGCTCGGGTACGCCCGGTCGGGCGGCTCCCGGTACGCCCCCTTGACGAGACGGAGTCCCCCGCCCAGGGGAATGAGCGTCTTCAGATCCTGCTCCGTGCGGCGCAGGTACGCCTGCACGCAGACGCCGACGTTCGCGAAGCGCGCCCGCGCGCGCCTGTACATGTCGAGCGTTGAGTCGGTGTAGGCGCTCGACTCCATGTCGATCCACACCCAGGTCGCGCTCGCGGCCGCGCGCTCGAGGAGAGTCATGAGACCGGTTTCGCAGGCGGCGGGTCCGAGGTCGAGCCCCAGCTGGGTGAGCTTGACCGAGATCTCGGCGTCGAGGGCCGCCTCCTTGGAACGCGCCAGGACCTCGAGGTAATGGCGCGCGACCTGCTGCGCCTCTTTGAGGTCTTTCACATTCTCCCCGAGGTAGGTCAAGACCGAACCGATCCCCTTCGGCTTCAGGTCGTTCGCCGCGGCGAGGGCCGCGTTCAGATCCTCCCCCGGCATGAAGCGGGAGACGGCCCTGTGGACGAACCGGTACTTGACGGCCCGCTCGCGCAGCCAGCGGCTCTGCGATCCTGCGAGAAACGCACTCCGCATCAGACCCATGGGACGCGATGATAAGCAAACCGATGCGTCGCTGTCCACAGGCCGCACGCCGGCGCCTCGCGCGCGTCAGAAACCCGTCGGCGAATTCGCGTGCCTCCCTCGATCCCAACATCTATATTCCAACGAGATCGCCGCCACTCGCGACGAGGCGGCCACGACGTCCGGAGACCGGATTCGAGGAGATCAAATATGAAGATGAAGCTGTGGGGGATCGGGATCGTCCTTGTCGGCTGCGCCGCCGCGATCGGCTGCGTCACGACCTACCCGTATCATCAGACAGTCTCCATGGGGCAGCCTTCTCCCGTCGCCGAGCCGGCGGGCGGATCGGACGAGCCCTTCTACGACGATCTGGCTCCGTATGGCCGGTGGGTCCAGGTCTCGGGCCCCGGCTGGGTCTGGTCGCCCTACGGCGTCCAGGCCGATTGGCGTCCGTACCAGCTCGGCCACTGGGTGTTCACCGACTACGGCTGGACCTGGTCGTCCGACGAGCAGTGGGGCTGGGCGGTCTACCACTATGGTCGCTGGAACCAGGACCCGTCCTACGGCTGGGTCTGGGTCCCGGGCACCGAGTGGGGCCCCGCCTGGGTCGCCTGGCACGAAGGGGGCGGCTACGTCGGCTGGGCGCCGCTTCCCTGGCAGGTCCGCGTCCAGGCCGGCATCCAGCTCGACTGGGCCAGCCTCAACGTCACGATAGCGCCGTCCTCCTGGTGCTTCACCAGCTCGCGCTACCTGGTCGACCCCGGACTTCGCTCACGCATCGTCCCCACGTCGCGCAACGTCACCCTCATCCAGGTCACCAGGAACGTGACCAACTACACCTACATCGACAACCGCGTCGTCAATAACGGAGTGCAGGTCGAAAGGATCGGCCGGGCGGCGGGGCACACGATTCCGCGCTACCACATCTCCGAGTCGGACGATGTCGCGACACCGCGCGGCGGCAAGGTGAGAGGGAGCGACTTCGTCGTGTTCCGCCACGATCCACCCCGCGGCCGCAACTCCCAGGGGCGCACCGATCCGCCGGGGCACGATGAGGACCGTTACCGGCAGCGCGATTACCGCACGCGCGATTCGCGCCCCGAGCCGCCGGCGCCCCCCTCGGCTCCGCCCGCGACCAACACGCAGACGCCCCCGCCACCCGAGCCTCCCTCGACGAACCGCGGGCAGGACAGGCAGGGGCGCGGACGCGAGGAGTACCCGGAACGCGGGCGACCGCGCCGCTCGCCGCAGGAGGCCCCACCCCCCGCGCCACCCGCACCCCCCTCGGCGCCGGGCCAGCCGCCGGCCGTGACGAACCAGCCGTCCGGGCCGGACGCCCCACCCGCCCCGCCCGCCCAGACCCGTCCGGGGAATTCATCCCCCGGCGATCAGCGCGGCGTCACGACGCCGCCGGGCCGATCGGAGCCGCCGAAGGGGCAGGTCGAGAAGGACAACGGGAACGACAAGGGGAAGGCGGCCCGTGAGGCGGACGCGAGGGGCCACAAGCCGAAGCAGGACGCGCCAAAGAAGGATGACGGAAAGGACTCCGACGAGAAGAAGAAGGACAAGCCGGACTCCAATCCATAGATTTCCGACGTAAAACAGGAACCCCGCCCGCGGGCCGCGAGGCCACGGGCGGGGTTTTTTGCGCCTACCAGACGTCGCACCTCGCCACCGCCCCGCGGGCCATCGGCGCTCCGTCCATGCAGGCGAACGCCTCCTGGAACGCCGCCAGGTTCGAGACCGGCCCGATGACGCGGTACTTGGCGATCGGATGCGGATCGCTCTGCACCATCAGACGCTGCGTCTCGGGACGGATCTCGTCGCCGCGGAACTGACCCCAGGCGACGAAGAACTGCTGCTCCGGCGTGAATCCGTCGAGGGCCGCGGCGGGCGGCTTGCCGCGCTGCGAGATCTCGTAGGCGAGGTGGGCGATCTTCGCGCCGGCCAGGTCGCCGATCGATTCCCCCAGCACCAGCCGGCCGTTGTGGTGGATGTTCGGTTCGATGAAATACCCCTCGAACTGGTCCACGACGCACTGCGTGCGCTCCTGGAACTTTTTCAGGTCCTCCGGCGTCCACCAGTTCGACAGCCGTCCCTGCGCGTCGTACTGCGAGCCCTGGTCGTCGAAGCCGTGGCTGATCTCGTGCCCGATCACGACGCCGATGGCGCCGTAGTTCACCGCGTCTACCGCGTTCATGTCGAAGGCCGGCGGCTGCAGGATGCCGGCGGGAAAGACGATCTCGTTCAGGAGCGGATTGTAATAAGCGTCCGAGGTCGGCGGCGTGATCCCCCAGCGGCCGCGGTCCACCGGCTTGCCGATCTGCGCCCAGTCGTCCCGCACGGCGAACTTCCGGCCGGCGACCACGTTCGACCAGTGGGCGTCGCGGCGGATCTCGACCTTGCTGTAGTCCTTCCACCTGTCGGGGTAGCCGATCTTCGGATTGAAGGTCGCGAGCTTCTCCAGCGCCTTCTTCTTGGTATCGGAGCCCATCCAGGCCAGTCCGTCGATGGTCTCGTGCATCGCGGCCAGGAGGTTCTTCACCAGCTCCTGCATGCGCGTCTTGGCGGCCGGCGGGAAGTAGCGCTCGACGTACTTCTTCCCCAGCGCCTCGCCCAGGCCGGCGTCGGTCGATTCGACGCAGCGCTTCCAGCGCGGCTTGATCTCGCTTGCACCGCTCAGGTACTTGCCGAAGAACGCGTAGTCCTCCTCGACGAACGGGGCCGACAGCGCGGGCGCCGCCGCGTTGATGAGCTGCCATTTCAGGTAGACCTTCCACTCCGGCAGCGGGGTCGAGGCGATCTGGCGGTCGACCTCCTGCAGGAACTTCGGCTCCCGGACATTGAGGTCGGTCTTCGACAGTCCCCCCTTCGTGAAGTAGGCGTTCCAGTCGAAATGCGGCGCGAGCTTCTTGAGATCGGCGAAGCTCGTCGTGTGATCGGTCGCCTGCGGATCGCGCAGCGCCACGTTGTCGAGCGAGGCTTCGGCCAGCTTCTTCTCGAAGCCGAACACGCTCTCCGACGCGGACTTCGCCCTGGCCTCGTCGGATCCCGCCAGCACGAACATCCGGGCGACGTGCGCTCGGTACTTGTCGCGGGCCTCCTTGAACCGGTCTTCCTCTTTCAAGTAATAATCCCGGTTCGGCAGGCCGAGCCCCGAGGCGTAGAGGTTGGCGACGACCCGGGTCGGGTCGTGATTGTCCGGGTTCGACGCCAGCCCGAACGGGACGAAGATCTGCATCTCGTGGAAGCGCGCGATCATCCTCTGGACGTCCCCCGGCCCCTTCATGGCGTCGATGTCGGCCAGAAGCGGCTTGATCGGCGTCAGCCCCAGCGCGTCGATGCGCGTCTGGTCCATGCACGCGCCGTAGTAGGCGGCGATCTGCTGCTCGACGCTCCCTCTCGTCCAGTCCTTCCTGACGGAGACCTCGTCGAGGATCGTCTTCAGCTGGTCCTTGGCCGTCTCCCCCGCCGCCCAGCGCCGGCTCCAGCGCGTCATCGAGGGGGGGATCGGATTGGCGGCGCGCCAGGCGCCGTTCGCATAGTCGTAGAAGTCGCCGCACGGATCGATGCTTCGATCCATGTCCGACACGTACACGCCGCGCAGATGATCCGTGTCGCCGAACGCCGGCAGGCACACAAGCGCCAGAAGCAGCAAGACCCTCGTGCTTCGCATGTCGATCCTTCCCCTGAATGGATGGTTCGCCGGCCCGGCAGGTGGACGCGGCCTCTTCCGTTCCGGGCGCATTCTGGCCCAACTCCGTTGCGGAGACAACCCTCGCGCGCAGAAAGAGGTGGACACCGGCCGATCGTGGGCGTATAGGGAACACCATTCCGGAGGCAGCATGCCGCACCCGCTTCCTGCCCGTGTCATCTTGTTGTTGTTGTTCCTGGTCGCTCTCTGCGTCGCCGGCACCGCCCTGGCCGCTCCCAACGAAATCTTCAAGGTGCTCCCCCCCTTTCCGGACACCTTCTATTCGACCGGCCTGGCCGCTGCCGACTTCGATCGCGACGGGAAGAACGACCTGGCGATCTCGAACACGTACGGGGGGGAAGTCTGGATCTACTCGGGACACGGCGACGGCACGTTCGAGCTGCGCACGCGGCTGCAGAGCGGCGCGGCTCCCGGCGAGATGCTGTCCGGCGATTTCAACTCGGACGGCCTGCCGGACCTGTCGGTGGTGAACGGCGAGGTCAACGGTCTGTCGGTGTTTCTCGGCACCCCCGACGGCCAGTTCCGCACCCTCGGTCGCATGTCGCTGGGGGACCCGGCCACGTCCCTCGCGAGCGGCGACTTCAACTCGGACGGCAGACTGGACCTGGCCGTCGTCAGCAGCCCCCAGAGCTTCGGCACCGGGACGGTCTCGATCCTGCTCGGCCGCGGCGACGGGACGTTCTCGGTGGCCGACGACCACGCGGTCGGGTACAACCCTGTCGGCGTGGCCGTGGGCGATTTCAACCGGGACGGGCGAAGCGATCTGGCCGTCGGCGGTGGCTTCATGGGCCAGGTCTTCGTCTATCTGGGTCAGGGGGACGGCACCTTCGCCTTCTCCCGCGGTTACGGCGACGGAGATCCGCCTCTGGACATCGTCGTCGGCGACTGGGACGAGAACGGCACGCAGGATCTCGCCGTCGCGGACACAGGCGACGTCCTGATTCTTTCAGGCCGGGGGGACGGGACCTTCCGCGAGAGCGCGATCCTCGAGGCCGGTATCAGGCCGGTGAATCTCGTCGTCACCGATCCCAACCTGGACGGCAATCTCGATCTGGCGGTTACGAGCGCTGTCAGCGGTGAAATCTCCCTCCTTCCGGGCCGCGGAAACGGCTCGTTCGCCCTGCCCGTGCGCATCCGGACAGGGGCCGATCCGGTTCGCGCTGTCGTCGCCGACTTCAACGGCGACGGGGCCCCCGACCTGGCCGCCTCCGGCTTTCTGTCGCACAGCGTGAGCGTAATGCTCGACCTCGTCACCTCCTTCGATTTCGACGGCGACGGCGTGCCGAATGGCATCGATACGTGCACCGACAGCGACGGCGACGGCCTGGGGGACAGCAGCTTTCCGATCAACATCTGCTCGGACGACAACTGCAGCGCCGACTTTGGAGACACCTGCCAGCCGCTCCTGGGTTCGGCGGAGGTGCAGGAGGACGGCGGAGAGAATCTCGAGGTTTCGGTCCTCGTCCGGGATCCGCAGGACGACCCGCTCCAGGGAACGCTGCGCATCTATCCGACCAAGCCACCCCAGACCCTGCTCCAGGATCTGTACCGCCTGCCCGGCTGCAACCAGGGGTTCCTCTTCCCCGATCGGCGTGGCGGCGTGGCCTATTCCTATGGCTTCTACGGAGCGCCGATGCTCCTCGACTATTTCTCCGCGACGACCCAGATCGGGTTGAGCTGCGGCGCAACCGAAAGATACCTGCTCCGCCTGGGAGCCTGCTCCGAGCCCTCGTCTTCGGGGGCGACGGGACTCAATCTCTTCGGCGTGCCGCTGCCGATCCAGGTCTGCGCCATCAACGACGTGAACCGCGACGACCGCTTCGACCTTCTGGTCAACTACTTCGATCTCAGCCTGGTCCAGTTCACGACACCCGCGGGGCCGGTCTACGAGTTCCCATTCACGGCGGGTCTTCCGAAGAGCATCCCTCTTCCACCGCTGAACGACCAGGACCGGCACCATCTGGACATCCATCTCACCGACGGCACGACACCTCCGGTCGGGACCGAAGGGGACTTCTTCACCCACGGCGAACGCTACATGACCCTGATCAACCAGGGGCGCGCGGGCGACCGCGACGAAGACGGGCTCCCCGATGCCACCGACACCTGCACCGACACGGACGGGGACGGTCTCGGCAACCCGGGTTTCCCGGCCAACCTCTGCCCCACCGACAACTGTCCGTTCAAACAGAATCCCCTGCAGACCGACCAGGATCACGACGGCGTCGGCGACGCCTGCGACGACTGCCCCTCCCTGTCCGACCCGGACCAGCCGGATGCGGACAGGGACGGCGCGGGAGATCTCTGCGACAACTGCCCCGCGACACTCAATCCCGGGCAGGAGGACGAGGACACGGACGGCCGGGGGGATGCCTGCGACAACTGCCCCTCGATCGCGAACCCGGCGCAGGAGGACAACGACGGCGACGGCGCGGGGGATGCCTGCCAGCCGGGACTGACCCTTCAGGACATTCTCCAGGACGGCGGCGACGTCCTGGAAGTCTTCGCCTTCGCGAAGGACCCGCAGGGACTCCTTCTCTCAGGCTCGGTGGAGATCGATTCCTACCGCGAAATCGGCATCCCCAACCGGGCCCAGTTCACGAACCCTTGCAGCCAGTCGGGGTACACCGGACGAATCCAGGGGGAGGGCCTCGGCTTCTCGTTCGACGCGAGCGGTGCTTTCGCGTTCGACCTGGACTCTCGCTACGCCTGTCACGACGGGCAGGCCGACACTCTGATCGCCCGCGGCACCTGCCACCACCCCGAGTCTCCGTTCGTCCCGTCTCTCGATCTGGCCGGCGTGACTTATCCCGCCCGAATCTGCGCCCGCAACATCAAGATCCCCGCCGATTCCTCGGATCTCCTGCTGCTCGGCGCCACCGTCGACGGTCTCCAGGCATCGGTCCCCTATGATTTGGCCTTGAGCGTGCCGTACGAAGACAGCCCCGGCCTCCCGGCCGATCTGGACATCTCGTCGCTCGTCCCAGGTCGGATCTACGAGCTCTACCTCATGGCCGACAACGGAACGACTCTCCCCGCGACGCGGTTCGGGCCCTTCCTCCACCAGGGGGAGTCGCGCATGACGATAGGCCCGCTGCCGGCCCCGACGTGCGTGATCCAGGCCCCCTCGAGCGTGGAATGCCAGGCCGCCGGCGCGTCCACCGTCACGCTCGACGGCAGCCTCTCCGGCCCGCCCGGCTCCGGAGCGGTCATCACCTCCTACGACTGGTTCACCAATTTCGGCCAGCCGACCGAGCGTCTTCTGGGCAGCGGCCCCGTCCTCCAGGCGGCCCTGCCGCTGGGCCCGAACGCGGTCACGCTGCGGGTCACCGGTCTCGGCGGCGCGACCTCCACCGGAACCGTCGCGATCACGGTAAGGGACACGGCCCCGCCGGTGCTGACCCTCGCGGCCGACCCGGCGCTCCTCTGGCCGCCCAATCACCGCCTCGTTCCCGTGCGGGCGGTCTGGCAGGTGGCCGATCGATGCGATCCCTCCCCCCGCGCGCGCCTGGTCGATGTGCAGAGCAGCGAGCCGGACGACGCGCCGGGCGAGGGGGACGGGCGGACGACCGGCGACATCGCCCTGACCGGAGAGACCGGCCTCCTGCTGCGCGCGGAGCGATCGGCCGACGGAACGGGGCGGACGTACCAGATCATCTATGCAGCGACGGACGCATCGGGCAACGGCAGCTCGGCCCTGGCGGTCGTGACGGTGCCGCACGATCTCGGCAACGGTCCAGAGCCGGTGCAGCTGCGGCTCGCCCCCGGAGGGCCAGCCGGGCTGGTGCAGGTCTATTGGAACCAGGTGCCGGGGGCGCTTTCGTACGATCTCCTCTCGGGAGACGTGGGAAGCCTCGCCGTCGGCGGCTCCCGGATCACGCTCGGCTCGGTGAGTCTGCTGGCGCGCTCCATGTCCGGGACCGCGTGGGAGGAAGACTTCGCGCAGCCCAGGCCCGCGCCGGGCCGGGCCCTCTTCTACCTCGTGCAGTACCACGACTCTGCCGGCGCAAGCGGCTACGGGACGGAAGGCGTGCCGCTGCCGGGCGAGCCGGAGCCTTACGCCGAACCGGCTGCGGCGGCCGGTCCCGCCGGTCCGGACGGACCCCGAAAGAGATAGGAAAATGCCCGACAAGCGTGCGGATTGACCGGGGTGAGTCATGGGTCGATGGGCGGGCTGAGAGCGCCCCAGTCCTGCCTCCAGGCGAGGACCTCTTCAGGGCGGTACCGTCTCGGTGCGATGGCGACGGCCTGGGCCGGGGTGGTGCCGGTGCGGTTGGTGATGCCGCGGCAGAAGTTCGACCACAGCGTGGCGATGGCGAGGTGGGCCTGCAGCCACAGGCGTCTTTTGCTGACGCACCAGGTACGGCGCCGCAGG
>DASQAT010000020.1 GCA_035635555.1 Candidatus Dormiibacterota bacterium | reverse complement strand
CCCGAAGACTCAAGGAGCGTGCCACAGACCCGGCTCGAGCAAGAGACGACCCTTCAATCACTTCCGCAACCGCACCCCACCACCGTCGTCCGCCAGAAGACACGACCTCCGACCACCCTCACGCCTTCGGTCGCAACACTCACGGCGCCACGTTGAGCGGGATGGAGCGTGGGACGGAACGAGGACTCAGTCGTACTCGAAGTGGAAATGGACCTCGACGCCGGGTCGGGAGTAGGTCTTCGGCAGCGGGTCGAACGGCGCGGCCTTACGGACGGCATCGAGCGCCGCTTTGTCCCAGGGATCGGAGCCGCTCGCCAGGTGCAGCGTTGGAGCCGGCGCCGTGCCGTCCTTCTGGATGACCACGATCACAACCGCCTTCTTCCCCGCTTCCGGCAGGCTCGCCGGACGCTTCCACGCCGACGCGACTTTCGTGTAGATCTTCTTCTGGTAGGCCTCGTCCTTGAAATCGGCCGCGAAGTAGACCTTGAGCTGCGGCGCGGCCGCCGACAGTCCGGGGTCCGTGAGGGGGTGTCCAGCGAGCCCCAGGAACAGGACCGCTCCCAGAACACGCGTCAGGACGGCGCGGCGATGAGTCACGGGGATCAGCCCTCTGGTGAGCGCGGCGTCAGGATCAGAAGCAGGTCGTCGCCATACTGCTCGATCTTCGCCGGCCCGATTCCCCGCACCGACCGGAGACGCCCGCGGTCGGAGGGTCTGAGCGCAGCCAGCTCCTCCAGGGTCGTGTCGTGGAAGATGACGAATGCGGGAACACCGCGGCGCTTCGCTTCGGCCGAGCGCCAGGTCTTCAGGCGCCGCAGGAGCTCGCCGTCGGGCCCCGGCCGGGGCGTCGCGTCCTGTCCCGCCATGGACACCTCCCGGGTGCGCCGACTCCGGGCGGGGCGAGGCGGCGGCGCCGGCTTGTCCCCTGGAAGGGCGAGAAGCGGCCGGTGCTCCGCCCGCATGACGGCCGCCCCCTCCTCCGTGACCCCCAGGACGAACGCCCCGGGACGCCCGCCCTCGATGCCGCGACGCTCCAGGAGCGACGCGTCCACGAGCGTCTCCAGGAGCGCCTTGACCTCGTCGATCGTCTGATCCCGGAGCCTGCCGTACGTCGGAATCCGATCGAGACGACGATCGAGCACCTCGCGGCTGCCGCTGCCGACGAGGACCTGGGCGACCCGCTCCACTCCGAACCGGCCCTGGAGCCGGGCCACCGCCGAGAGGGCGATGCGGACGCGCTCGAACTCCCGGTCGTCGAGTCTGCGCCCCTCGACGCGCCGCCAGCCGAGGCAGACGTCGCACGTCCCGCAGCCGGGAATCGCCCCGCGGCGCCCCGCGCCCGCGAAGTAGTCGTAGATGAAGCGCGTCCGGCAGCCCCGTCCGAAGGCATAGCGGAGCATGGTGTCGAGCCGCGTCCGGTCACGCACCGACTTGTCGGCCTGGGCCGCGAAATCGATCGGCGGCTCGCCCTCCCCGAGCGGCAGCCCGCGGCTCTCCGCCGCCCGGCGCAGGAGACGCGCCGCGGTCGACGCGGCCATACCCAGCGCGGCGTCTCCCGCCGCGGCCGAATCCTCGATCGCCGCGTCGTCCTCCACCTCCCCCAGGAGTCTCCACACCTGCCGGAACACCGCCTCCGGTGGATTGGACCCTGCCAGGAAGAATTCCTGCGTCCGCACGTCGGCCGGCCCGAACAGCAGCACACCGCGCGACGGGAGGCCGTCCCGCCCGGCGCGGCCCACTTCCTGGTAGTACGCCTCGAGACTCCCGGGCACGTCGGCATGGGCCACGAAGCGCAGGTCCTTCTTGTCGACACCCATCCCGAACGCGTTGGTGGCGGCGATGGCGTCGAGGTGTCCGGCGAAAAAGTCGTCCTGCACCCGCGTCCGCTCGGCGTCGGCGAGCCCGGCGTGGTACCGGCCGGCGCGCAGCCCCCGCTTCTCGAGATACTCGGCCCAGATCTCGACGTTCTTCCGTGTCGCCGCGTAGATGATGCCCGGTGGCCCGACGTCGCGCAGCAGACGCTCGAGGACCGACGCCTTGTCGGCGCGCGACCGGCACGCCTCGACCGCCAGCGTCAGATTCGGACGCTCGAACCCCGTCACCATCTCCAGCGGGTCCGACAGGCCGAGCTGCCGCGCGATGTCGGCGCGCACGTCCGGCGTCGCCGTGGCCGTGAACGCCGCAGCCGGGACTCCGAGCTCTCCCCTGAGGCCGCCGAGACGGCCGTAGTCCGGCCGGAAATCGTGCCCCCACTGGCTGATGCAGTGCGCTTCGTCCACCACCAGGCGAGCGATCCGCAGGCGCGCCAGGACCGCCCGGAACGCCCCGCTCGCCAGGCGCTCCGGTGCCATGTAGACGAGACGCAGCCGTCCGGCGGCGAGATCGGACTCCGCCGCGGCCCGCTCGGCCGCCCCGAGGCCGGAGTGGATCCCCGCCGCGGCGATGCCGCGCGCCCGCAAACCGTCGACCTGGTCCTTCATGAGCGCGATGAGGGGGGATACCACGACCGTCGTCCCCTCGAGCAGCAGGGCGGGCAGCTGGAAGCAGAGCGACTTGCCCGACCCGGTCGGCATCACGGCCACCAGATCCCGCCCCTCGAGGACGGCGGCGGCCGCGTCCTGCTGCCCCGGCCGGAACCGCTCGAAGCCAAACCGTTCCTGGAGCGCCTGGAGGAGTGGATTCCCTCCGGTCGCGTCGCCAGTGAGCATGCCGATGTCTCCCGCCCTCGATTCCCGGATGAGGAAGCCTACTACAGCGCGGTGCCGATCCTGCCGGTGAATGCGGCGGGGAGGCGTGTCCGGGTCGCGTGTTAGCATCGGCGCGTGGACCAGGTCACCCTGCCGCCCGGCTGGGAGCACCACGCGGCCCCGGCGGCCACCCTTTTCGATCCCCTCGGGCCCTCGATCGCCTGGTGGGCGACGGGCGCGATCCTCTCCCTCGCGGCGTTCGTCCTTCTCACGGCGCGCCCCCGTCTGTCGCTGGCCCTGGCGCTGCTGTCCGCGCTGGCCCTGGCGATCGCGGCGAACGGACTCGTCGACGATGCGTACATCCAGTTCCGCTACGCCGCCAACCTGGCGGCCGGCCGCGGGCCGGTGTTCAATCCCGGCGAACGCCTGGAAGGGGCGAGCGGCGGGATCTGGATCGGCGCCGTCGCGCTGGCGAGCGCGCTGACCCGCGTGGACGCCGCGCTGTGCGGCCGGGTGTTGTCTCTCGTCGCCGCGGTCTGCTCGGTCGTCGCGGCCGCGGCCTTCGGGCGCGCCTGCGGCGGCCGGCGCGGCGCCGCCCTGGCGGCCATCGCCTGGGGGTCGATCCCGACGGCCGCGCTGTATGCCGCGACCGGCCTGGAGACGAGCGCCTACACCCTCGCGCTCTGGAGCGTGGCGGCGTCGGTCGTCCGGGATCGGCGCGGTCCCGCGGCCGCGGCGGGGGCGCTGGTCGCAACCCTCCGGCCGGAAGGGGTCGTCCTGGCGCTCGGAGCGGCTCTGTTCTTCCGGCGCCTCGGTCGCGCGGGGCGCGCCGCTGTCGTGGGTTGCCTCGCGGGTGCACTCGTCATCGCCTGCGCGCGTCTGGCCTGGTATGGAGCGCCCGTGCCGCGTCCGGCGCTGGTCAAGGGGATCGTGGCTCCGGCGGGGGTGGCCGCCGGGCTGCGCTATCTCGGCCAGGCCGCGACCGAGTGGTGGCCGCTCGTTCCGGCGCTCCTGTGGATGGCACCCCGCCGGCGGGCTCTTCTCCCCATCCTCGTCCCCGTGGCGCTTCTGACCTGTCTCGTGGTGACGCGCGGAGGGGACTGGATGCCGGGAGGGCGCTATCTCGTGCCGCTCGTCGTGCTCCTCGTCGCCATGGCGACGGCGACCGTGGCGGGCCGGGTCGGCGACGGCCGGCCGACCGGTCCGGCGAGGCTCGCCGCGCTCTGGCTCGCTCCCGGTCCTCTGGCCTGGGGTCTCCTCCTCCTGATGCCGCACCCGGGGCCTCTCGAAGGGTTGCCACGCATCCCCATCGGCGGCGCCTGGCGCGCCATGGCCGAGCACCGCGTCCAGTCGCGCTGGTGGGAGGCCCTGGGCTCCTGGCTGCGGGAGAACGCGCCTCCCGGAACACATCTCGCCAGCGGTCCTTCCGGGGCCTTGCCGTACGCTTCGAGGCTCCCGACGTTCGACATATATGGATTGTGCTCGCTCGTGACCAATCGGGGCGGGACGGAGGCGGGGCACGGACTGTGGGGACTGCGCGAGGCGGTGGCGTCCGGCGCGGATATCATCTATCCGGGCCGTGAGCTCCTTCTGGTCGAGAGTCCCGGCAGGGCTCTGCCGGCCGCGGAGCGCCGCATCGCCGACGAGACCGACCCGCTCGCGGGCTACCGGCCGGTGACGATCACGCACGTCCCCGAATACCGTCTCGATTTCCTGCGGGACGTGATCTGGGTTCGCCGGTGGAAATCGGGCCCCGCGCTCACTAGATTATCGAAGAACGGCGAGGATTCGCCGGGGAGAGGTCGATGAGCCTTCCGGGTGGCGCGCCGGGCCCGTTTCGCCGGTTCTACCGCGTGTTCCGCTGGGTCCTGCTCGCCGGTCTCACGACAGTGCTGGTCCTCATTCTATGGACCGCTCCCCCGCCCAAGGTCGCGCGCGACCCGGAGGCTCCGCGGCGCCTCGAGCGGAAGCTCCAGCAGTTCGCGGTCGACGCAAGTCTCGGTCACTCCCCGCCCCTGCGCCTGGACGAGGCGGAGGTCAACAGCTGGATGGAGACCAACCTGGCGCTGGCCGCCAGGCCGCCCGTGCGCCCGGTCGCCGATCCGTCGGGTTCGGAGCGGGCGATCCCGCTCGACTCTCCGACCAGCCTGACGGTCGAGGAGGCGCAATCGAACGTGCGCGACGTGAAGGTCCATATGAGCGGCGACCAGATCACCGCCTACGTCCTGTTCCACCTGTACGGGAAGGATCTGTCGCTGACGCTCGAGGGACGCCTGTCGGCCCAGGAAGGCTACCTCCGCCTGTCCCCCACGCGGATGAAGCTCGGCTCCCTGCCGATTCCGCAGGCCACCGTGGACCGGGCGATGGCGTCCCTCTTCGAGTCCCCCCAGAACCACGACCGCTTCCGCCTGCCGCCCGACATCCGCGACCTGCGCGTCGACAATGGCGAGCTGGTCGTCACCTGGCGCTGAGATCGCCGGCGTGACCTAGCGGACGCCGCTCATCAGGCGTCTGATCGGTCCATTCAGCGCCAGGAGGATCAAGGCCGCGACCAGAGTGATGGCGGCGATCGCGCCGAACAGCATGGGAAGCGGGACCGAGGCGCCGAGACCGGCGGACCAGCCCGCCAGCTTGTTCCCGGCGGCGATCGACATGAACCAGACACCCATCATCAGGCCCACGACGCGCGTGGGAGCGAGCTTGGTGACCACGCTGTTGCCGACCGGGCTCAGGCACATTTCTCCGCACACCTGCAGGAAATAGGCGGCGACGAGCCACAGCGGGCTCACCAGCGCTCCCCCGGGCCCGCCGGCCTTCAGGCCGGCCGGGAACAGCAACACGAACGACACCCCGACGAGCAAGAGCCCCAGAGTGAATTTCATCGGCGTCGAAGGCTCTCTCGTCCCGAGGCGCGACCAGATCCAGGCGAACACCGGCGCAAGCATGAAGACCAATATCCCTTGGATCGACACGAACCAGCTGGCCGGGAAGGTGAAGCCGAAGACGACCCGATCGACGTGCCGGTCGGCGAACAAGTTGAGGGTCGAGGCGGCCTGCTCGTAGGCTCCCCAGAAAAGGGAGGCGAACAGGAAGAACACGCACACCGCACCGATGCGCTTCCATTCGACGGCGGTGAACCCGAGAACGCCTCTCACACCAGCGGTCCCGGTCGCCACCTTCGCTTCGGACGCCTGGGGTGAGGCCGCAGGCGCGCGGGGCGCCGGGGCGGCCCCCTCCTCAGGCCTCAGCCGGCGGCGGCCGGCGACGTACTGCACCAGCCCGAGCGTCATCCCCACTCCGGCGCATCCGAAGCCGAGGTGCCAGTCCACCTTCTGCGCCAGCGCCCCCGCGATGATCGGCCCGAGGAAGGCGCCGAGGTTGATCCCCATGTAGAAGATCGAGAAGCCGGCGTCGCGCCGCGCGTCGTCCGGACGATAGAGCGATCCCAGCAGCGTGGTGGCGTTCGGCTTCAGAAGACCGGTGCCGATCACGATGAGCGTCAGCCCGAGGTAGAAGAACGGCAGCGCCCGGAAGGCGAGGGTGAAATGCCCCAGTGCGATGATCGCGCCGCCGACGAGGACGCTGCGGTATGCGCCCAGGAGGCGATCGGCGACCAGCCCGCCGCCGATGGTCGCGAGCCAGATGCTCCCCGTGTAGGTGCCGTATACCGAGCCGGCATGCATGTCGTCGAAGCCGAGTCCGCCGGCGGCCAGGGGAGCGGTCATGTAGAGGATGAGGAAGGCGCGCATTCCGTAGTAGCTGAACCGCTCCCACATCTCGGTGAAGAAAAGCGTCGACAGGCCGCGCGGGTGTCCGCCCCACCCTGCTCCCGATCCCGCAGCGCCGCTCCCGGTCATCATCGTCACCTGTGCCGTCTGGTTCTCTGCGCCCGGGATTCGAGGCCTGCAGGGCCGGGCGCGGCGGGATTGTAGTATGAAGGCGGGTTGACAGCACGCCCCCACCGGGGCTTAGGATTGCGGCTTGAAGCGATAACGAGAAGCGCCTATGCCGCTCCATCGCCCGCTGCCGGATCTCCTTCCATACGCCCGCCGATGCGCGGCCGTTTTCTGCGGTCTCGGGCTTGTTCTCCTGCAATCGGCTTCCTCGAGCCAGAGCGCGAGCGCGTCGCCGATCGGCTCGATCCGGACCGCGTCGACCACGGCGACGTGCGATCCCCCGGGTCCGGCGCCGCGCTTCGGGTGTCAGTGGTCCACCGACGTGTGCGACTGGTTCTGCCCGGTGTGCGATCCGTTCGGCGCTCCCCCGCGCACGTCGTGCAACTGGGACGGGAAACTCTGCAACTGGCTCTGCCCCGGCTACACCGGCGTGGAGGTGACGGTCCAGACGGTGCAACCGCCCGTCCGGGATGCGACCGTGTACGTGCGCCTGTCCTCTTTGTGCGCGGCCACCGGAGTCGTGGCCGCCTGCGCCGGCAGCTTCGTGGTCTATCCCGGTATGCCGATCTCCCAGAAGTGCCAGGCCATCGCCGACGCGATCTCGAACAATTGCTCGTCGGCCGGTTACGCCGTGACAGAGAATGATTGCCGGCTCGAGGCGACCCTCACGGCAAGCAACCTCGGCTGCCCGGCGACGCAGTTCGCGCTCGGCCTGTCGAACGACGCGGGTGTCTTCGACCAGACGGGTCAGGGACCGCTGCCGGACGGTGAATCCGACAGCACGACCGGGATGACCGGGTCCTGCACTCCGATGCCGGGACCCGTGAGCAATCTCCGCCTGGCGACCCCGGGCGACGGCGGGGACATCCAGTTGACGTGGGACGACGCGACGAACGCCGACGGCTACGTGGTCTTCAGCGACACGGCCCCGAACGGGACGTTCAGCACAGTGGCGGGAACCGCGCAGAGCGGAGCATCCGGTTCGACGGTCGGCATGCCGCCTGGAAACGAGTACTATCTCGTCGCCGGGAGCAACACCTCGTGTGGCGTCGGACCCAGATACTGAACGCGGCGGGTCGTCGCCTGCGTTATACTCGCGCCCCGCATGGCCCTGAACCGCACGCACTCTCGCTTCGAGGAGGAACCGAAATGCGCAAGCACGCAGGATTGATGTGCGCCGCCGCCGCGATCGCCCTTGTGGTCACATCGGCGTCCGCTCAGACGGGAAAGCAACCGCCGCAGATGACTCCCGAGCAGAAGGCCGAGATGGAGGCCTACATGAAGGCCGGCACGCCGGGCGCCCCGCACCAGACGCTGGCCTCCTCGGCGGGGAACTACGATCTGAAGTTGAGGAGCTGGCAGGCGGCCGGGGCTCCCCCGATGGAGGAGACGGGGACGGCGACGCGCGCCATTACGCTCGACGGACGCGTGCTGGTCGAGGATGTCAGCTCGTCGATGATGGGCTCGCCCTTCACCGGTCACGGCATGATGGGCTTCGACAACGTGACCGGCAAGTACTGGTCCACGTGGAACGACAGCATGTCGACCGGCCTGATGGTGAGCGAAGGGACCTGCGATGCGCAGAAGAGCTGCACCTTCATCGGCCACTGGAACGATCCGGTCAAGAAGACCCCGGTCAAGGCGCGGATGACGACGCGGTGGACGAGCCCGACTGTCCAGGTCTTCGAAATGTATGCCCCGGGCAAGGACGGCAAGGAATTCAAGATGATGGAGATCACCTACACCAAGAAGTAGCCGGGCGGGCGTGCCGCAAGGACGCGCCGCCCCCTACGGCGGCGCGTGAGAGGCCCGCAATCCTTCGCGAGTCCGCCGCGAGTCCGGCTCCAGACTCAGGGCCTGCCGATAGCGGGCGGCCGCGGCAGACCGCCCTGTCGGCCTCCTGCAGGGCGCGTGCGGCCTCCTGAAATCCTCCCCGTAGACGTCGTTCCGCGAATCCATCGCCACCCTGATCGCAGGGTAGACCTGTTGATCGTTCTCCGACACCTGTTTGATTTCAGACAGTCGAAGTTCTCCACCGTGCAGCGGAGTCAATCCGCATAACCGATGCCGCGCCAGCCTCTTGTTCATCGCGACTCGGGAGGCGGCAGCGTTGGCACGCGGCGTGAAAAGGGAGATGGCTGCATGAGTACGAATCGAAGTCGGAGAAGGGATCATGGCACGAACGGTTCGGACACTCTTCATCGCTCTCGTCCTCTCGGCTGCGGCGGGCGCGGTTGACGCCCGGGACACGCAGTCCCCGCATGCCGGATCGTTCAGCGTGGGCATAGGGGCGTTCAACATGGGCCACCCGCATCGTTCCGACGGCTTCGGCCTCGAGTATCGCCTCGACTCGCGGGCCTGGAAACCGCGTGAGTCAAGACGGTTTTCGCTCGTTCCGACGTTCGGGATCACCGGCACCTCCAAGGAGGCCTTCTTCGGCTACGCAGGCCTGCGGTCAGATGTTGATCTCACACGGAGATGGCGGATGACTCCCGGATTCGCGGTGGGTGTCTATGACCGGAATGGGGACATCGATCTCGGCGGTCCGATCGAGTTCCGATCGAGCCTCGACGTATCGTGCGCCGTCACGAACGGGATGCGCATCGGCGTCACGCTCTATCACGTCTCGAACGCCAGACTCTACGACCGGAATCCCGGGATCAACGCTCTCGCCTTCGTGCAGACGTTCTGATTCCCGATGGCTGGGGTCGGGTGCGGGGCCGAGGAGGTGCGCGTCCGCGCCGGAGCGCACCTCCTCGGCCCTCAGGAAGGGTTATTCACCGCTGGCAGACCGCCTCGATGTTGTTGCCGTCGGGGTCGAGGACGAAGGCGGCGTAGTAGTTCGGCCCGTAGTTGTCGCGGATTCCCGGGGCTCCGTTGTCCCGTCCCCCCGCGTCCAGCGCCGCCTTGTGAAATGCGTCGACGCCGGCGCGGTCGGCGGCGGCGAACGCCAGGTGCAGCGCCGGCTCGTGCGGCCGCCCCTGCGCTATCCAGAGCGCCGACGCGTCCTCGGCCGCGAATCCCGCACCCCCCTCGGACTCGTCGATCACCTTGTAGCCGAGCGGCGCGAGGGCCCGCTGGAAGAACCTCCGGCTCCTCGTCCCCTCCTTGACTTTGAGCGAAACGTGGTCGTACATCGTGTCTCCTCCTTTCGTATCCGGTATGCTGAAAGCGTTGTAGAACGCCAGGGAGGTCCGGGTCTTGGCGAATATTGCGCTCGATCTTGAAACGGCCCTGGAGCGTCGGGCGCGCGACGGCACCGCGGGATGCACGACGACTCGCTGGCTGGCCGGCGGCGACGGTTGGAGGGTGGGGGACGTCGTCTGCACCTCCGGGCCAGGCGATCGACCGTACGAGGAGCGCCACGCGCGCTTCACAATCGCCATGGTGACCGCCGGCACCTTCCAGTACCGTTCGGCCGCGGGGCGGGAGCTGATGACCCCGGGGTCTCTCATGCTCGGCAACCCCGGCCAGTCCTTC
>DASQAT010000019.1 GCA_035635555.1 Candidatus Dormiibacterota bacterium | reverse complement strand
CCCGAAGACTCAAGGAGCGTGCCACAGACCCGGCTCGAGCAAGAGACGACCCTTCAATCACTTCCGCAACCGCACCCCACCACCGTCGTCCGCCAGAAGACACGACCTCCGACCACCCTCACGCCTTCGGTCGCAACACTCTCGACGCCACGTTGATCAGGACTCAAGGAAGAGGTCGTCAGTATCGTCGTCGAACGCAAACAACTCGGCATACCGGGCCCAATTGATGGCAGTCTCGAGCTGCGCGGGCGCGTTCTCCCCGAACTCCGTCTGCAGGCGCTCCAGGAAATACGACTCGGCGACGCGCCGGTCGTCGTCCTCCTGCAGGGTCTCGTAGATCCAGCGGATCGTGGGATGACGCAGGAGGCGTCCCGCGATGATCTCCTTGCGCGCCGGGATGCTCGCGTCCGCGAACGCCTGGCCGAGCGGGGTAAGCAGGATGTCGCCGGAGTCGACCTGCGCGAAGCCGAGGAGCTGGGCGGCCTCCACCACGGGAAGCAGGTCGTCCAGCTCGAGGTGCAGGCCGCTGCCGATGCGGTGCAGGTCGGCCCGCCCGCCCTCCTCGGCCACCTTCTCCATGAGCCCCGCAAGACCGTTGATGCGCGCGCTCGGGAGACGCTTCGTCAGCAGCGGCTGTCCCTGCCCGGCCCCCGCCGCCCCCGTCTCCGGTTTCGCGGGGCCGGACACGAGTGCATAGACCTTGTCGAGGGTCGCCATGAAGGCGGTGTCCTTGCGATGGCGCGGGTAGCGCAGGCCGACCGGCATCTCGGCGAGGACCCGCCCGGGATCCTTCCCCATGATGATCAGACGATCGGCCAGGAGCACGGCTTCCTCGATGTTGTGGGTCACCAGCAGGATCGCCTGCGTGGGGATCGATTTTCCCAGCCACAGCTCGAGGAGCTCGTTGCGCAGCGCCTCCGCCGAGAGCACGTCCAGCGCCGAGAACGGCTCGTCCAGGCAGAGAAGCTCGGGCTCGACGGCCATGGCGCGCGCGAACCCGACCTTCTGCCGCATGCCGCCGGAGAGCTCCCGCGGATAGGCCGACTCGAAGCCGTCCAGACCGACGAGATCGATGAGCCTCAGCGCCACCACGCGGCGATCGTCCGGGGGGAGGCCGCGCGCCTTGAGCGCGATCTCGACGTTCTCCTGCACGGTGAGCCAGGGGTACAGGGCGAAGGTCTGAAACACGATGGTGGCGTGCGGATTGATCCCGACGAGCGGTTCGCCGCGGTACAGGACGCGGCCCGAGGTGGCGGGGGTCAGACCGGTGATGATGCGGAGCAGAGTCGACTTGCCGCAGCCCGATGGACCGAGGAGGCCGACGAATTCGCCGGGACGAATCGTCAGGTCGACGTCCCGGACGGCGACGCACGCGCGCCCGCCGCCGGCATATTCCTTGCCCACTCCCCGGAGCTCCAGCAGGCTTCCGTTGCCCGAGACGCTCATGCGATCCTCGTCACTCCATCCGATAGCGCTCTTCCGCCAGCCGGTACATGGAGCGCCAGAAGGTGCGGTTGATCAGGACGACGGTGGCGATGAGGGCCAGCGTCGACGCCAGCAGCAGGGGATAATCGCCGCGCGAGGTCGCTCCCGCGATCAGGGCCCCGATGCCGGTCGTGGAGTGCGATCGCCCTCCGAACTCCGCGTGCTCGGCCACGATGCTGGCGTTCCACGCCCCGCCTCCCGCGGTGATCGCTCCGGTCACGACATAAGGAAAGATGGCGGGAAGGATGAGGACGCGCCAGCGATCCAAAAGCGGCAGCCGGAGCAGGTCGGTCGTGAAGCGCAGATCCTGAGGGATGGCCGAGGCCCCCGCGATTACGTTGAACAGGAGGTACCACTGGGTCCCCATCAGCATCAGCACGATGGCGGCGATGTTCAGGCCCCCCGGCACCGAGAGGAGCGCGACCACGATGACGGGGAACAGGGCCGTGGCCGGAATCGAGGCGACCACCTGGACGATCGGCTGCACGAACGTGGCGAGCCGGCGGTTCATGCCGATGGCGACGCCGGCCGGAACCGTCCACGCGAGAGCGATCAGGAGCGCCGCGGCGACGCGCAGGAACGTGGCGCCCAGCCCGCTGAGGAGCGGCCTCCAGGTGGCCATCGGCAGCGCCGCGAGCATCCCCATGGCGCGGTACGCGCCGTAGAGGACGAGGAGCGCGAGAGCGCCGGACGCCAGGAGCGTGATGGTCGAGGGACGCGCGGCACGGGCGCCGGCAGGCGCGTCCGGGGCATCCCGCAGGCGCCTCGAGAGCACCGTGTCGACGCGCTCGGCCAGGGGCTCGATCAGCCTCGCCCGCGCCCGGTCGAGGAGGACCGAGCGGGAGAGGAGATGACCGAACCAGGAGGTGAACGGCTCCTCGCCGGACAGGGTGTCGACCCGGAACTTGTCCGCCCAGGCCAGGAGCGGCCGCCAGAGCACCTGGTCGAGGACGACGATGGTGGCGACGAGCGTCACGATGCCGTAGAGCACGGCGCGGCTGTCCCCGCGGTTCGCCGCCTCCTGCAGGTAGGCCCCCAGTCCGGGCAGCCGGAAGTCGCGGGCCCCGACCGTGAAGATCTCAGCGGCCATGAGAAAGAACCAGCCCCCCGCCCAGCTCATCATGCTGTTCCAGATCAGACCGAGCGCCGAGAAGGGCATCTCGAGAGTCTTGAAGCGCAGCCAGGGGCCGAAGCGGAACACCGAGGCCGCCTCCCGGAGCTCGTTCGGGATCGTCGTCATCGACTGGTAGAAACTGTAGGTCATGTTCCAGGCCTGCGAGGTGAAGATGAGCAGGATCGCGGCGATCTCGGCGGCCGGCTTCTGCGGCAGGACCGCGCTGAGCCCGAGGAGCACCACCGGCAGGAAGGAGAGGATCGGCACGCTCTGCAGGACGTCCAGCACCGGGATCAGCACGCGGCGCGCGCTCCTGCTGCGCCCGGCCGCGTAGCCGTACACGAGCGTGAAGGCGAGGGAGAGACAGTAGGCCGCCGCCATCCGCGCCGTGGACAGCAGGGCGTAGACCGGGAGTGCGGAGGGCGCCAGGGAGATGATCGGGCCGCGCTGGACCGCCGGCGCGCGCCAGGCCATGGACACGCCGGCCGAAAGCAGGGCCGCCAGCGCGAGCAGCACGACGGCATCGCCCGCCGTCAGCCAGGGACGGCGGGAAAGTGCGGGGCCGAACCGAAAGCGCACGCGGACCTCCCCATCGAGCGTGCGCGGATTCTATCCCCGGATCGAGGTCGTCGTCATTCGAACTCGTGCGCGGAGATCGCGCAAATTGACTCTCCGCCGCGCGTGGTCTAAAATTTTGCGCTCGTATCACACGCCTTCCGGAGGGCCTTCCCGCGATGGAGCAGGACATCAAGAGGATCAACGATCTCGTCCAGAAAGAGTCGGTGTTCGTCGACCAGGTCCTGGGCGAGGTGCGCAAGGTCATCGTCGGCCAGAAGGCGCTCCTGGACCGGCTGCTGATCGGCCTTCTGGGCGGTGGTCACCTGCTGCTGGAAGGGGTCCCCGGCCTGGCGAAGACGCTGTCGGTGAAGACGCTGTCGGACGTCATCGATGCGAAGTTCCAGCGCATCCAGTTCACGCCCGACCTTCTTCCCGCCGACCTGATCGGCACGATGATCTACAACCAGAAGGACGGACAATTCGTGCCCCGCAAAGGGCCTCTGTTCGCCCACATCATCCTGGCGGACGAGATCAACCGCGCCCCGGCGAAGGTCCAGTCGGCCCTCCTGGAATCGATGCAGGAGATGCAGGTGACGATCGGGGACACCACGTACCCGCTGGCGCCGCCGTTCCTCGTGCTGGCGACGCAGAACCCGATCGAACAGGAGGGGACCTACCCCCTTCCGGAGGCCCAGGTCGATCGGTTCATGCTGAAGCTCAAGGTCGACTACCCGAACAAGACCGAGGAGCGGGAGATCCTCGACCGGATGACCGGCCCCGATCACTTCGACGTGCGCAGGGTCATCACGCCCGCCGACATCATGCGGGCCCGCGCCGTCGTGGGCCAGGTCTACATCGACAGCCGCATCAAGGACTACATCGTGGAGATCGTGTTCGCGACCCGCCGGCCCGAGGACTACAAGCTCGACATCAAGGGTCTGATCCAGTTCGGAGCGTCCCCCCGCGCGACGATCTTCCTGACCGTGGCGGCGAAGGCGCACGCGTTCATCCGGGGCCGCGGTTACGTGACGCCCGAGGACGTCAAATCGATCGCCTTCGACGTCATGCGGCACCGGATCATCCTGTCGTACGAGGCCGAGGCCGAGGACGTCACGACCGAGCAGATCATCCAGAGGGTGCTCGACACCATCGAGGTGCCCTAGGAACGCCGGGACGCACCGCACCGGTGAATTCCTGAGCCATGCTTCCAGCCGATCTCCTGAAGAAGGTGCGCCGCATCGAAATTCGCACCAGCCGCCTGGTGAACGAGTCCCTGGCGGGCGAGTACCACTCCGTGTTCAAGGGGCGCGGCATGGAGTTCTCCGAGGTGCGCGAATACCAGTTCGGCGACGACATCCGGAGCATCGACTGGAACGTCACGTCCCGCATGGGCCATCCGTACGTGAAGAAGCACGTGGAGGAGCGCGAGCTGACCGTTCTGCTCCTGGTCGACTTCTCGGCCTCGGGAGAGTTCGGCACGCGCCGGCAGTTCAAGCGTGAGATCGAGGCGGAGATCTGCGCCATCCTGGCGTTCTCGGCGATCAAGAACAGCGACCGGGTCGGTCTCATCGCGTTCACCGATCGGATCGAGACCTTCCTGCGGCCGCGCAAGGGGAAGGACCACGTCCTGCGCGTCATCCGCGAGATCCTCTATTTCCGTCCGCGCGGGAAGGCCACCGACCTGGGCATGGCGCTGCAGTTCATGTACAGGACCATCACCAAGCGCGCCGTGGTGTTCGTGGTGTCCGATTTCCTGGTGCAGGGTTACGAACAGCCGCTGCGCGTGGCGGCGCGCAAGCACGACGTCATCGCGATCACGGTCACCGATCCGCGCGAGGAGTCCCTGCCGCCGGTCGGCCTCCTGGACCTGGAGGACGCGGAGACGGGAGAACGGATCCTGGTGGACGCCTCCGATCGCCGGACGCGCGCGCGCTACCAGGCATGGGCCGTGCAGCGGCGGGCGGCCCGCGAGGCGCTGTTCCGCGGCAACGCGATCGACTGTCTCGAGCTGTTCACCGACCGCCCCTATGACGCGCCGCTCCTCCGGTTCTTCCACCGCCGGGCCCGGAGGATGAGCCGATGAGGAGGCCCGGCGCGGCACGAGGCGCGGCCGCGGCCGGCGCGGCCGCGATCGGGGCGCTCGGCCTGGCGCTCGTCCTGCCGGTCGCGGCCGGCGGGGCCGCCCCCGCACCGGCGCCGGGCTCCACGGCGGCCGGGCCGGCTCCAGGGACGGGGCCGGCCGGAGCGGGCGGCGCGGCGGCGCCGCAGCCCGAACAGACGCCCGCGGCCCCCGCGCAGGCGGGAGCGGTGCGGATCGAGGCGGCGGCCGATCGAAAGACCGTGACGGTCGGCGATCCGATCACGGTGACCGTCCGGCTGCTCCACCCGCCCGATGCCAGGGTGACGGCATTCGATCCCGAGCGCTCCCTCGGAGACCTGGCCGTACTCGGCAGGCAATCGTCCCAGACGACGCTTCCCGATGGCCGGGTGCAGGAGACGCGCGTGCTGCGCGTGGCGGGCTACCGGCTCGGCCCCTCGCGCATCCCGTCGATCGAGGCGACCGTCGTGGACGCCTCGGGCAGGGAGGCGAGGGTCGCCACAGTACCGGTGCCGTTCACCATCGGCTCCGTCCTGGCGGAAGGGGATACGCGCCCCGCCGACATCAAGAACCCCGCGGTCATGCCGGTGCCGCCCCTGTGGCCCTTCATCCTCCTGGCCGCCATCGCGGCCGCAGCCCTGGCCGTCTGGATCTGGCGTCGCAGACGGGCGCGCGGCGGGCCGGTCGAGGGCGCCGCCCCGGCGGCGCCTCCGAGGCCGGCGCACGAGATCGCCTATGCCGAGCTGGAGCGCCTTCTCGCGTCGGGGCTCTTGGAGAAGGGGCGCGTGAAGGAGTTCTACATCGAGCTCGCGGAGATCGTGAGGCGTTACTTCGAGGCTCGTTTCGGGGTGGACACGTTCGAGCGCACCAGCGCCGAGATCCTGGAGGCGCTGCGGCTGGCACGGCTGCCCGCGAAGGGGATGGCGCTGACGGCGGAATTCTTCGGCTCCTGCGACCTGGTCAAGTTCGCGAAGCACATCCCGGCGTCCGACGACACCCGCGCGGTGGTCGAGAAGGCCTACCACCTGGTCGACGAGACGCGGCGGCGCGAGGCCGTGCCCGCCGACATCATGCCGGCCGTCGCTTCCGGCGCGGCCGCGGGCGGGACCCGATGACCTCGTTCCTGTTCGCCGCGCCCTACGCCGGGCTGGTCCTCCTGACCCTCCTCGCTCTCCTGGTGGTCCATCTCGCGCGTGGCCGCGTCGGGCGCGCCAGCCTCGTCTTCCCGCTGACGTCCCCCTTCCGTGCCATTCCGCCCGGCCTGGCCGTGCGGCTGCGCCACGTGCCGGTCGCTCTGCGGGTCCTGGGGCTGCTGCTCCTCGTCGTCGCGTTCGCGCGTCCCCAGACCGGCCGCCACGAGGAGGAGGTGCTCACCGAGGGGATCGACATCGCCCTGGCGGTGGACATCTCGGGCAGCATGCGCACCGAGGACTTCAAGCCGAAGAATCGCCTGGCCGTCGCCAAGGACGTGGTCGGTCAGTTCGTCCACGGACGGCGCAACGATCTTATCGGTCTGGTCGTCTTCGCCGCCAACGCCTACACGCGCTGTCCGCTGACGCTCGATTACGGTGTGCTGCAGGACCTCCTGTCCCAGGTCGACATCGCCTCCCGCGAGGAGGATGGCACCGCGATCGGCATGGGGCTGGCGACGGCGGTGGCGCGGCTCAAAGACGCCAAGGGGAAGAGCCGGGTGATCATCCTGCTCACCGACGGGCGCAACAACCGCGGACAGATCGATCCCTTGAGCGGCGCGCGCCTGGCGCAGGCCATGGGGATCAAGGTCTACACCATCGGGGTCGGGACGGAAGGGGAGGCGCCCTACCCGATCGACGATCCGATCCTCGGGCGGCGCTACATCAACGTCCAGGCGGACATCGACGAGCAGACGCTGCAGCAGATCGCCGACGCGACCGGCGGCCGGTACTTCCGGGCCACCGACGCGCGCGCTCTCAAGGAGATCTTCGCGACGATCGATCGGATGGAGCGGACCGAGATCAAGGTGCGCGGCTACACGCGCCACACCGAGCAGTTCGCCTGGTGTCTCTACCCGGGGGCCTTCCTCGTTCTCCTGGAACTGGCGCTGTCGTCCACCGTGCTGAGGAAGATCCCATGACACCCGCCGGTCCGGGGCGCGGTACCGGGGAGTACTGATGCGCTTCGCGGCTCCTGAATTTCTGTGGTGGCTTCTCGGAGTGCCTGTCCTGATCGGCCTGTTCGTGCTGTCACTGCGCCGCCGCCGGCTGGCGCTTCAGGCCTTCGGCGACCTGCCTCTCATGATGCGTCTGACCGGAAGCGCCAGCCTCGAGAGACGCATCATCAAGGCCGTGCTCGTGGTGCTCGCATCGGTCTTCCTGATCGTGGCCCTGGCGCGTCCTCAGTGGGGCGCGAAGCTCGAATCGGTCACGCGGCGCGGTGTCGACGTGATCGTCGCGGTCGACACCTCCCTGAGCATGCTGGCCGAGGACGTGAAACCGAACCGCATGGCGCAGGCGCGGGCCGCGGTGGGGTCCTTCATCGATCTCCTGCGCGGCGACCGCGTCGGCGTGGTGGCGTTCGCCGGGACGTCGTACGTGGCCTGCCCGCTGACGCTCGACTATACCGCGGCGCGGATGTTCGTCGACGTGCTCGACGTCGATCTCATCCCGATCCAGGGTACCGCGATCGCCGAGGCGATCCAGGCCGCCGTCGCCGCGTTCCGACCCGGGGAGCGGCGCTACAAGGTGCTGGTGCTGATCACCGACGGGGAGGATCACGAGGGAAATGTCGAGGCGGCCGCGCTCGCGGCGGCGGCGGAGGGGGTGGTCATCTACACCGTGGGGGTCGGCAGCCCCAGCGGCGAGCCGATCCCGCTGCGGAACGCGCGGGGCGACATCATCGGGTATAAAGAAGACCGCGGCCACCGCAAGGTGACGAGCCGTCTCGGCGAGGGGGATCTGGAGGCGACAGCACTGGCCACGGGTGGCAAGTACTTCCGGTCCTCCCCTGAGGGGGTGGAGCTGCGACGCGTGTACGAGGAGATCTCGCGCATGGATCAAAGGACCCTGTCCGGGCGTACCCTGACCGCCTACGAGGAGCGCTATCAGTTCCCTCTCGGTGTGGCGATTCTTCTGCTCGGGATCGACACCGCCCTGGGGGAGAGAAGGCGCAGGGTGGCGGCGCCGGTCCCGGAGCGCGGGGAGGATGCGGCATGAGACGAAGCGACGGTCGAACGGCGGGCCTCCTGCTGCTTCTGGCTCTCGTCTGTCCGATGCCGGCTGTGGCCGACCCGGCGGCCAGGAAGAACAACGAAGGGAACCGCCTCTACGAACAGAAGAGGCTCGACGACGCCCTCAAGATGTACGTCGACGCCCAGGCGTCCCGTCCCGGGGCGCCGGAGCTGCACTACAACATCGGCAACGTGCTGTTCCGCAAGAAGGAATACGACAAGGCGGTCGAGGAGTACCTGCGCGCCCAGGCCGCGCCCGACCCGGTCCTGTCGCAGGCCGCCCTGTTCAACCGCGGGAACGCCCTCATGATGCAGGGACGTCTGGAGGACGCGATCCAGGCGTACGTCCAGGCGCTCCGCGCGCGTCCCGACGACACCGACGCCAAGCGCAATCTCGAGCTCGCCCTGCGTCTCCTGGACCAGCAGAAGAAGAAGCAGCAGCAAAAACCGCAGCAGGACAAGGACCAGGATCAGAACAAGAGCCCGCAACAGCAGCAAGGGGAAGGGGGCGGGCGGCCGCCGCAGCAGCAGAAGAAGCCCGGCGAGATGAGCGAAGACGAGGCGCGGCAGGTGCTCGAGGCGCTGCAGCAGGAGGAGAAGGAGGGGATCAAGAAGCACGCGCGGGCCGCAGTCGGCGACCGGCGCCCGCCGGAGCAGGACTGGTGACGCCCCGCCGTACCGCCCTGGCCATCGTGATCGCCGTTCTGATCGCGGCGCTCCTGGGCGTCGATCCGGCGGCCGCCCAGGACGTGGGCGTGCGCGCCCGCGTCGACAGCACCAGCGTGGTCGAGGGCGGGCAGGTCGTCCTCACGGTCGAGATCTCCGGTCCTTCGCTCGGGGAGGTCGCCCCGCCGGACGTGTCCGGCATCACCGACTTCGATATCGTGGGCGGGCCGATGACCTCGAACCGTTTCCAGTGGATCAACGGCCGGACCTCCGCCACCCGCACCTACAGCTACGCGCTGCGCCCGCGCCAGACCGGGAGCCAGCGTATCCCTTCCCTCGGCCTCCTCGTGAATGGCCGCACCTACCGCACCGAGGCGATCGACGTGGAGGTCGCCCCGGCGGGCAGCGCGGGGCCGCCGGGCGCGCCCCAGGCGGCGCCACCCGGAGGGGGGATCCGCGGGGGGCCCGGGCGGTCCCAGGGAATCACCCGGCCCCAGCCGGCGCCGGCGGATGCCCCCCAGGTTCGCATCGTGGCCGATGTCGACGAGCGCACGGCCTACATAGGGCAGCAGGTCACTCTGCGCGTCCTCCTCGATACCCAGACCGAAATCCTGAACCTGGGGATGAAGGACACGCCGACGTTTCCCGGATTCTGGGCGGAGGAGATCAAGCTGCCGGAAAACCTCGAGCAGCGCAGGGTGCAGCGCGGGCCCGAATCGTACAGCGAGTACACTCTGATGAAGCGGGCCCTGTTTCCCACCGGCACCGGCACCCTGATGATCCCGGGCCTGACCTACCAGATCCAGGTCCGCAGGCGCAGCCAGGATCCGATCGAATCGTTCTTCTTCACGCCGACCGAGACGATCACGAGACGCACCGAGCCGATCGCGATCCATGTGCAGCCGCTGCCCGCGGCGCAGCGCCCGGAAGCCTTCTCGGGTGCGGTGGGGAACTTCACCCTCTCGGTCACGGCCGACCGCAGGGAATCGCAGGTCAACGACGCCGTCGGCGTGAAGGTGAAGGTCGCCGGCGAAGGGAACCTGAACGCCGTGAACGCCCTGCCGCTTCCCGATCTGAGCGACTTCAAGCAGTACGCGCCCAAGGTCAGCGCCTCCACGTCGGTGGCGGGCGACCGGATGCTCGGCGAGAAGATCTGGGACTACGTCCTCATCCCCCTGGCGCCGGGATCGCAGGCGATCCCGCCCGTCCGGTTCTCCTTCTTCGATCCGAAGGCCGGTGTCTACAGGAGCGTCGCGAGCCCGGCGATTCCGATCCAGGTGGCGCGCGGTCCGGAGGGGAGCGCGGGCGGGACCGTCGGCGGGGTGGTGCAGAGCGACGTGCGGCAGCTTCGGCGCGACATCCATTTCATCAAGCAGGCGCCGGACGGGCTCATGGACCGCTCGCGCCCCTTCTACCGCTCCCGCTGGTTCGCCGTGTTGATCCTCCTGCCCGTGGCGGCGGACTTCGGCGTGTTCGTGTTCTCCCGGACCCGCCACTCGCAGCGGGCCAACGCCCGCCAGCGCCGTGAGCGGCGCGCGCGGACGATGGCGCGCCGCCGTCTCAAGGACGCGCACCGGCGGATGGCGCCGGCGACCGCCCGGGCGTTCTACGCCGAGGTGGCCCGGGCCCTGACCGAGTTCGTCGCGGCCAAGTTCGACACCTCGGGCGCCGGCTTGACGCACGATCGGATCGAGGATTTCCTTGCCTCGCGCGGCGCCCCGGACGAGGAGCGGCGCCAGTTCCACAGGTGCCTCGAGGCCTGCGACTACGCGCGATTCGCACCCGCCTCGTCCGGCTCCGAGGAGATGCGCCGCACGCTGCAGGAAGCGGAGGAGATCATCGTCCGTCTCGAGCGGTCGCTCTCGACATGAGACGCTCCCTCCTGGCGCTCGGCGTGCTCCTGATCCTGTGCGGTCTGGCGCCGGTCTCGCCGGCGCTCGCCACGACCCCCTCGGAGCTCTTCCAGGGGGGCAACAGCCTGTACGAGCAGGGCAAGTTCCGCGACGCGGCCGAGGCGTACGAGAAGATCCTGGGTTACGGTGTCGCCGATCCGCGCGTCCTGTACAATCTCGCCAACGCCTACTTCAAGCTCGGCAGGCTCGGACCGGCGATTCTCAATTACGAGCGGGCGCTCAGGCTCGATCCCTCCGATCAGGACGCCCGCGACAACCTGGAGCTGGCGCGCGGGCAAATCCGCGATCGCATCGAGGATGCCGAGGTTCCCTATCCCGTCAAGGTGATGCAGGACCATCTCGACACGGTCCCGCCCGACTCTCTGAGCGCGGTCTTCCTGTGCCTGTACGTCATCACCTGCGGCTTCGTGGCGTGCCTGCCGCTCACGAGCGGCGAGGGGAGGAGGCGCCTTTTGGGATACGCCGCGGCGGCCACCGGGGTGCTGGCGCTTCTCGCGGGGGGGGCGCTCGTCGAGGCCATTCAGAGCCGGACGGCGGAGCGGGCCATCGTCATGACCGACAGGGTGGACGTCCTGAGCGGGCCCTCGGCGGAGAACACGGTCCTGTTCACGGTGCACGAAGGCACACGGCTCGAGGTGCGCAACCGGCGCGACGGCTGGTACCAGGTGAGCCTTCCGAACGCCATGAGCGGCTGGATCCCCTCGGGGATGGTGGAGCGGGTTTGACCGGCGGAGCCGCCCGCCCTCTCGGTCTCTACGTGCACGTGCCCTACTGCGCCGTGCGCTGCTCCTACTGCGACTTCTATCTGATGCCCGGACGGGGTCCGGACCTCCCGACCTTCGTCGAGGCCCTGTGCGGCGAGATCGCGCTGGCGGGCCGGGAGTCCGGGGCGCCCCCGGCCGACACGATTCACTTCGGCGGCGGCACACCGTCTCTCCTCCCTCCCACGCTCCTGTCCGCCGTGCTCGCATCGCTGAAGTCTTCATTCAGGGTCTCTGCGACGGCGGAGCTTGCCCTCGAGGCGAACCCCGAGGACCTCGACGCCGTCCGCCTGGATGGATACGCCGCAGCGGGCGTGAATCGCGTCTCGATCGGCGTCCAGTCGCTCGACGATGATCTCCTGAAGCTGATGCGCCGGCCGCACGACGCCCGCCGGGCCCTCGCCTCGGTGGATGCCGCGCGACTCTCGGCTGTGCGCAGCCTCGGGATCGATCTGATACTCGGCCTGCCGGGTCAGCAGCGGACCAGGGTGACCGACGACATCCGGCGCATCGTGGACCGCGGCGTCGATCACGTGTCTCTCTACCTGCTGGAGGTCCATGAAAGGACCCGGCTGGGACGGGAAGTCGCCCTCGGGCGCCGCACCCCGATGGGCGACGACGAGGCGGCGCACCTGTACGAGGACGCGGCCGATGAGCTTCTCAATCAGGGCTTCGAGCACTACGAGATCTCGAATTTCGCCCGTCCCGGACACCGGAGCAGGCACAACCTGAAGTACTGGACCGACGAGGAGTATCTGGGGTTCGGCCCGTCGGCGCATTCCTATGTCGGAGAGCGTCGCTGGGCGAACGCGGCGGATCTGCGCGACTACCTGGCGCGCCGCGGTGAGCGATGCGCGCGAGTCGAGGACGTGCGTTCCCGCGACCGGCGCGCCTTCGAGGCGCTGTTCGCGGGGCTGCGCCTGTCCGAGGGAGTCGATCTGGAGGCCCTGCGCGCCCGCTACGGCGACGCCTTCGTCCCGCCGGGGGAGGCCTGTCTCGGGGCGCTGGCGCAGTCCGGCCTGGTGGAGCGTGCTCCGGACCGTCTGCGACTGACGCGACGCGGAAGGCTCGTCAGCAACGAAATCTTCGAGCGTCTCATGTCACCCGCCGATCAGTTGATGTAGCCCAGCGACTTCAGGCGCTGTCTCTCGTCCTCATCGATCGTCCGGGGCTCGCCCGCGGCCCCGGCGTCGTAATCGACGAAGCGCCGCAGCTCCCTCAGGAGTCGCTGAAGCACCTCCGGATCGGTCCCCGCGCCCTGGAGATTGCGCGTCTCCCCCGGGTCGGACGCGAGATCGTAGAGCTCCAGGATCTCCCCCGCGGGCCGGGGGATGTGAATCAGCTTGAAACGTCCGTCGAAGGCGGAGGACCACCGTCCCGAAGGCCCCGGGATGTAGTAGCGGCGGTTCTCCGGGTGGATCAACTGGTAGTCGCTCTCCGCGAACACGATGCTCCGCCCCGGAGCGGGGACCCAGACGCCCTGGTGTCCAGGACCCGCCCCCGCGGCCGGGATGAACAGGGGACGGCCGTCCACCGCCTGCATGCGGCTCAACCCGACGAGGGCGACGACGGTGGGAGCGATATCGACGTTCTCGGCCAGCGCGTCGACCTTCAGCCCCGGGGAGATCCGTCCGGGGAAACTGAGGAGGAGCGGAACGCGCAGCGTCGGCTGGTAGAGATACTCGCCGTGGGCGAAGTGGTAGCCGTGCTCCCCCAGGCTCTCGCCGTGGTCGGACGTCAGCACGACCAGGAGGGGCTGGAGCTCCGGCCTGGCCGCGTACTCGAGCAGGTCCGCGAGGGCGGCGTCCACCTGGGCGATCTCGCCGTCGTACAGCGCCGCCACATGCTCCACCTGCCGGGGTGGAAGCCGGTTGTCGAAGATCACCTGCCCCTTGGTCAGTCGTCCGGCTTCGAGATCCTCGTAGAGCGTGAAGGGTCCCGCGAAACCGGGATCGAAGACGCGGTCGAAGGGGGGGGCCGGCCTGTAGGTCCAGTGCGGGTCGAGATAGTGCACCCAGAGAAAGAACGGCCGGCCGCCCCCGCGGCCTCGCAGCCAGTCGAGGGCGCCCGCGCTCACCGGACCTGCCGAGTCGCCGTCCCAGCGCGCCTGGGGATTGTCGTACCGATCGAATCCCTGCTCGAATCCCTGGCCGGGCCGCAGGAAGAGGTTCGACACGAAGGCGGCCGTATCGTACCCCCCATCCCTGAGGATCTCGGCGAGAGTCAGGTTGGCGGGCGACAGCTTCGAGAACAGACCCCGCGCTCCGTGCGACTTGGGGTACCGCCCGGTCAGGATCGTGGCGACCGATTGCGTCGTCCGTGGCAGGGTCGTGTACATGCGCTCGAAGAGCGCCCCCTGCCCCGCCAGTCGATCGATGTGGGGCGTGGTCGGGCGCGCGTAGCCGTAGCAGCCCAGACGATCCGCGCGCAGGGTGTCGATGGTGATCAGCAGCACGTTCGGACGGGGAGGGCTCCGACCGCAGGACAGGAGGACGAGCACCGCGGGCAGCAGGAGAAGGGGACGTCGCATCCGCGGGCATTATAGCGCGTCGCGCAGGCGGGACGGCGGTTTCCGGGTGACGTCAGGCGCCCGCCTCGTGTACGATTCCGAACATGGACAGGATCGATCTCCGCTCCGACACCGTGACCCGGCCCACCCCCGCCATGCGGAAGGCGATGGCGGAGGCCGAGGTCGGAGACGACGTGTTTCGCGAGGACCCGACGGTCCGCCTTCTGGAGGAGCTCGCCGCCGCGCGTACGGGAAAGGAGGCGGCCCTGTTCGTTCCGACCGGAACGATGGGAAACCAGATCGCCGTGAACGTCTGGACGCGTCCCGGGCAGGAGGTCATCCTCGAGGAGCGCAGCCACATTTTCAACTACGAGATGGGAACGATGGCCGTGTTCTCCGGCGTCCTGCCGCGCCCGATCCGAGGCCAGGATGGCGTGCTGCAGGCGGAGGCGGTCGGCAGGGCCATCCGCCCTCCCGTCTACTATCTGACCCAGACGGGGCTCATCGCGGTCGAGAACACCCACAACATGGCCGGCGGGACGATCGTCCCCGCATCCGAGGCTGAGGCCATCTGCAATCTGGGGCGGGCGCGGCACATCCCGGTCCACCTGGACGGCGCCCGCCTGTTCAATGCGGCGGTGGCGCTCGGGCGGGACGCGGCCGACCTGGGGCGGCCATTCGACTCGGTCATGTTCTGCCTGTCCAAGGGGCTGGGCGCTCCGGTCGGCTCGGTCCTCTGCGGGCCGGCAGGCTTCATCGAGGAGGCGCTGCGGGTGCGCAAGAGGCTCGGGGGGGGCATGCGTCAGGCCGGGGTGCTGGCGGCGGCCGGTCTCGTGGCGCTGCGGGAGAATGTGAAGCGGCTGGCGGAGGACCACGCCAACGCGCGCCTGCTGGCGGAGGGGATCGGAGCCATCCGGGGACTGTCCGCCGACCCGGCCCGCGTGCAGACGAACATCGTCGTGTTCTCCGTCGCCCGGGGCGGCCTGACGGCGCACGACATCGTCGGCCGCTGGAAGGAGGCCGGTGTCCTGGCCCTGGCGATCGACGAGGCCCAGGTGCGCGCCGTCACGCATTACGACGTCGATCGCCGGGGGATAGAACGGGCGCTGGAGTGCCTGAATCTGCTGATGCGTGAAACGGCGAGGGACGCGTCCTGACAGGACCACCTCCTTGATCGGGGATCTTCGCTGCACTAGAATCGTTTTCTCTGCGCAACTCTCCCGGGGGCGTCGTTGGACTTCCAACTGAGCGAAGAACAAGAGCTGACCCGCCAGACCGTACGGCGCTTCGCCGAGAACGAGATCGCCCCCGTGGCGTTCCAACTCGACGAGACCCAGCAATTCCCCAGGGAGATCATGAAGAAGCTCGGAAAGATGGGGATGCTGGGGATTCTCTTCCCCGCCGAGTATGGAGGCGCCGGCCTCTCGTACATCGACTACGTCCTGATCATCGAGGAGCTGGCGCGGGTGGATGGCTCGATCGGCCTGTCGGTCGCCGCGCACAATTCCCTGTGCTCCAACCACATCTTCATGGCGGGAACGGAGGAGCAGAAGCGACGGTTCCTGGTTCCGCTCGCCAAGGGGGAGAAGATCGGCGCCTGGAGCCTGACGGAGCCGACCGCCGGCAGCGACGCCTCCGGCACGCGCGCCACCGCGCGACGCGACGGCAAGGACTGGGTCCTCGACGGCAGCAAGACGTTCGCGACACACGGCTCGGTGTGCGACGTGGCGGTCGTGTTCGCGGTCACCGACCGGAGCCGGGACAAGCACGGAATCTCCGCGTTCATCCTGGAAGGGGGCATGGCGGGGTTTCGCGCCGGACGCAAGGAGAACAAGATGGGCTGCCGCGCTTCCGACACGGCCGAGCTCGTCATGGAAGGATGCCGCGTGACCGACGCCAACCGCCTCGGCGGAGAAGGGCGGGGGTTCATCGATGCGTTGCGGATCCTGGACGGCGGCCGCATCGGCATCGGGGCGCTGGGGGTCGGGATCGCGCAAGGCGCCTTCGAGCAGGCGGTGAAGTACGCGCGCACGCGCCGACAGTTCGACCGGCCCATCGCCGACTTCCAGGCGGTGCAGTGGATGCTCGCCGATTCCGCCGTCGAGATTCATGCCGCGCGCCTTCTGGTGCAGCAAGCCGCGCATCTCAAGGACCGAGGGCAGGAGGTCACGCGCGCGGCGTCGATGGCGAAACTCTACTCCTCCGAGACTGCGGTGCGCGTCGCCAACCGCGCCGTGCAGATTCACGGGGGGTACGGGTATGTGAAGGAGTACCCGGTCGAGCGGGCCTACCGCGACGCCAAGATCTGCACCATCGGTGAAGGGACCTCCGAGATCCAGCGGCTGGTCATCGCGCGACAGCTCCTCGGGGAGACGCGCGAGCGGGCCTCCTGATGGAGGATCTGTCGAGGCGGCTGGTCGCGGGCGACCCGGTGGCGCTGGCGCGCGCCATCTCGCTCGTCGAGGAGGGGTCGTCCCGGGGAGAGGCGATCGTCGCGGACCTCTTTCCACGCACCGGGCGCGCCGCGATCCTCGGCGTGACCGGCCCACCCGGAGCCGGCAAGAGCAGTCTGGTCAACCGCCTGGTCGCGCACTACCGTTCCCAGGGGCGTACCCTGGGCGTCGTCGCCGTGGATCCTTCCAGCGCCTTCAGCGGCGGGGCGGTCCTGGGGGACCGCATCCGCATGCACGAGCACACGCTCGACCCGGCGGTCTTCATCCGCTCCATGGCGACCCGCGGCCGTTTCGGCGGCCTCAGCCGGGCCACGCGCGACGCCATCGATCTGATGGACGCCGCCGGCCGGGACCCGATCCTCCTGGAAACGGTGGGCGTCGGGCAGGACGAAGTCGACGTCGTGCGTGTCGCCGACACCGTCCTCGTGGTCCTGACTCCCGGGCAGGGAGACGACATCCAGGCGATCAAGGCAGGTCTTCTCGAGATCGCGGATGTGTTCGTGATCAACAAAGCGGACCATCCCGGGGCCGATCGTCTGGCGTCCGACCTGGAGGGGATGATGTCCCTGGCGGACAAGCGTGACTGGACCCCGCCGATCCTCGAATGCGTCGCGACGGAAGGGAAGGGGATCGAGCCGCTGGCGGAGGCGATCGCGCGCCATCGGGCGTTTCTGGAGGAGGGAAACCGGCTGGCGGAGCGGAGACGAGCCGGTCTCCGGGCGCGCTTCCTCGACATCCTGCGCGACCGCCTGATCACGCGCCTCATCTCGGGAGAGGTCGGTGAAGCCGAGCTGGAGCGCTGCGAGACGGCGCTTGTTGCGCGGCAGACCGACCCCTACACCGCGGCCCGCGAAGTGCTCCTGAGACTCGGGCCGGAGACGGAGGAGCGCGGCGGGGAGCCGCCCGGCGCACGTCTCGATCACATCGGCGTGGCCGTGCGGCGCATCGAGGAGCGTCTGCCGCTGTACCGGGACGTTCTCGGTCTCGAGCTTCGCGGCATCGAGCAGGTCGCAGGCGAAGGGGTGCGCGTCGCGCTCCTGCCGGCCGGCCGGACGCGGATCGAGCTCGTGGAGCCGGTCTCCGAGGGGTCTCCCGTCGGGCGGTTCCTCGAGGCGAGAGGGGAGGGGATCCACCACGTCTGTTTCGAGGTCGAGGATCTGGAGGCGGCGCTCGTGCGCGTCGGCGACGCGGGGTTCCAGGTGGTCGGGTCCCCCGGCCGCCCTGGCGCCGAGGGCTCGCGCATTGCGTTCATTCATCCGCGCGCGACCGGCGGCGTCCTGATCGAGCTGCGGGAGACCGGTGCCGGGCAGGAACGGACCGCCGCGAAGGAGACCCTCGGCCGATGAACAAAGTCGTGGCGAGCGCCGATGAGGCGATCCGTGACATCCCCGACGGGGCCACCCTGATGGTCGGAGGGTTCGGTCTCTGCGGCATTCCCGAGACTCTGATCAAGGCTCTGCAGCGCAAAGGGACGAAGGACCTGACCGTCATGAGCAACAACGCCGGGACCAGCGACTACGGTCTCGGCCTGCTGCTCAGGACGCGACAGATCCGCAAGATGATCTCCACCTACGTGGGCGAGAACGATCTGTTCGAGCGTCAGTTCCTGAGCGGGGAACTCCTGGTTGAACTGGTTCCGCAGGGGACATTCTCCGAGCGCATCCGCGCCGGCGGTGCCGGCATCGCGGCCTTCTTCACGCCGACCGGGTACGGCACGACGGTGGCGGAGGGGAAGGAGACCCGGCGCTTCGGAGAGCGGCATTACGTGCTGGAATCCTCGCTCACCGCGGATTTTGCCCTGGTGAAGGCGTACAGGGGCGATCGCCTCGGCAATCTTCAATACCGCAAGACGGCGCGCAACTTCAACCCGATCATGGCCACGGCGGCGCGCCTGACGATCGCGGAGGTGGAGCGCCTCGTGGAGCCGGGGGAGATCGACCCGGAGAGCGTTCATACCCCGGGCGTCTACGTGAAGCGCATCCTCCAGGGGACGAACTATGAAAAGCGAATCGAGCAGAGAACTCATCGTCCTGCGCGCGGCCGCTGAGCTCAGGGACGGCTACTACGTCAACCTGGGGATCGGCATGCCGACCCTGGTCGCGAACCATGTCCCGGAGGGCATGCATGTCACCTTCCAGTCGGAGAACGGCATGCTCGGAGTCGGTCCGTTCCCCCTCGAGGGGGAGGAGGACGCCGATCTCATCAACGCCGGAAAGCAGACCGTCACCGAGACCCCCGGCTGCTCCTACTTCAGCAGCGCCGATTCGTTCGCGATGATCCGCGGCGGCCACATCAACCTTGCCATCCTTGGCGCGATGCAGGTCAGCGAAAAGGGCGACCTCGCCAACTGGATGATCCCGGGCAAGCTGGTCAAGGGCATGGGCGGCGCGATGGACCTGGTCGCGGGCGTCAAGCGCGTCGTGGTGGTGATGGAGCATTCCGCCAAGGACGGCCCGAAGCTGTTGAAAAAATGCAACCTGCCGCTGACCGGCGAGAAGGTGGTCGACCTGGTGGTGACAGACCTGGCGGTCTTCACCATCGACAAGCATGGCAAGGACGGCATGGCGCTGATCGAGCTCGCCGACGGCGTCACGCTCGACGAGGTCAAATCGAAGACCGAGGCCGAATTCCGGGTGGCGCTGAAGAACGCGTAAAGGCGCCCTTCAGAGCTGCTTGAGATATTCGATCAGCGCCCAGCGATCGTCATCGTTAAGGTCTTTGCCGAAATCGTGCCCGGCGTTGCTATTGCCGGGTTCGGCTCCCGAACCCACGACCAGCTTGCCGTCCTTGAACGGTGAGCTGTCCGTTACGTACCCGACATTGACCCGATCATATGCCTTGCTGCCAACCATGAAGAATGGCTTCCTTTGATCTGGCGGCAGCAGCAATTCCCAGAGGTTCGGCACCGATCCGTTGTGAAGATAGGGCGCGGTCGCCCAGATGCCGTGCAGCACGCGCGATTCATAAGCGCGGGGTTCGCCGGGCACCTTGAACATGTTCGCAAGCCGGCTTTCCACATGGGATTTCAGATCTGCTCTCACCTTCGGGTCCAGCAGGGACACCAGATCAGGGGCTCTTTCTGAATCGGAGAACAGGTTATCGAGATCCTTGTGGATGGCCTGCCAAACGCCGCTATTGCGATTGGGAAGTTTGGGCGGGAACGGAAAGGCCTCGTTGAGCAGAGCGCCCACCACCGTTGTTGCGAGGACATCGCCGGTCGCGGCCGGATTTGACAGCCTCGATCCCGGCGGATTAGGCGACAGTGCGTCCTCCAGGATGCCGGTCTGTGACGTCCTCTGTGAATTGTCGAACATTTTCGGGTCGGTCCCGACCGCCATGACCGGCGTGCGCCAGGTGCCCAGCGGCA
>DASQAT010000018.1 GCA_035635555.1 Candidatus Dormiibacterota bacterium | reverse complement strand
TCGTCTTCTCGTCGAACATCCGGTCGTAGTAGAACCCGATCAAAAGATACGAGCACAGACCCACCCCCTCCCAGCCCACGAACACCACCGGCAGGGACGCCCCCAGGACCAGGGTCAGCATCATCGCCATGAACAGGTTCAAGTACGCGAAGAACCGCGCGAACGCCGCCTGCGGCTCGTGCTCCATGTAGCCGACCGAGTACACGTGGATCAGGAACCCCACCCCCGTCACCACCAGCAGCATCACCGCCGACAGCGGGTCGAGCAGATACGACCAGCGCACGGTGAGGTCGCCGCCCTCGGCGGCCTGCCCCATCGGCATCCACTCGAAGAGATCCTGGGTGAAGAACGGGGTCGCGGCCGGGCGATCGTGCAGCTCCACGAACGCCCCGGCGGAGATGACGAACGACGCGAGGACCGCCGCGCAGGCGATGAGGCCCACGACGCGGCGTGACAGGAAACGGGCGCCGAAAAGACCGTTCACGGCGAAGCCGGCGAAGGGGAGGAGCGGCACGAGCCAGAGCAGCTGCAGCATCATGTCACCAGCGCATCAGGCTGGCGTCCTCCACGTCTGTCGTGAGGCGCCTGCGGAACAGGGCGATGATGATGGCCAGCCCGACGGCGGCCTCGGCCGCGGCCACCGTCATGACGAAGAAGACGAACACCTGCCCGGTCATCGACTGGTTGTCGTGCGCGAAGGCGACGAACGTCAGGTTGACCGCGTTGAGCATCAGCTCGATGCACATCAGGATGACGATGGCGTTGCGCCTGATCAGCACGCCGACGCAGCCGATCGCGAACAGGAGCGCGGCGATGAGCAGGAAGAACTCGATCCTCATCTCCTCACCTGGCGCTTGGCCATGATGACCGCCCCGATCATGGCGGCGATCAGCAGGACCGAAGCCGCCTCGAACGCGAACAGGTATTTCGAGAAGAGCAGGCCTCCCAGGCCCCGTGCCGCGCCGAACGCGGGGTCGAACATCCCGGGCTCGACGTAGGCCTGGTCCAGGCGTCCGCGGATGGCGTTGAACAGGAGAGCCACGAACGCGGCGCCGAGCAGCAGAGCCCCCCACCGCTGCGGTCCGGCCGCGACACGCAGCCCGACCTCGGCCTTGAGATTCAAGAGCATGACGACGAACACGAACAGGACCATGATGGCGCCGGCGTAGATGATGATCTGCAGGGCGGCCAGGAACTGCGCCTGCAGGATCAGGTAGAACAGCGCGATGCAGAACAGGTTCACGATCAGGAAGAGGATCGACACCATCGGGTTCGGGTGGATGACGACCATGAGCGCCGACAGGATGGCGACGAACCCGATGAGACCCACCCAGAACTCCAGGCTCAAGAGGGCCCGGTAGTTGACCGCGAGGAGCGCCGTGGCGCCGGCCCCCAGAATCGCGCCCGCGAGGAGCGTCCGCTCCGGGGCGTACACCCGGACGAGGGCGAACAGCACCAGGACGAGGATCAGCTCGAGGAGGAGATAGACCGGCACGCTCAGCTCCAGTCCATCAGGACCACGAATGACACCCACAGGATGTGCACGAGCGCCGTCGGCAGCAGAACCTTCCATCCCAGGTTCATGAGCTGGTCGTAGCGGAATCGGGGCAGCGTCCAGCGCACCCAGACGTACACGAACAGGAAGAATCCGACTTTGACGCAGAACGCCAGGACCTGCACGAGTGCTGCGACGAGCGGCGGCAGGCCCAGCCGATACAGCCCCGGCACGTGATACCCGCCGCAGTAGAGCGTCGTCGCCAGCGCCGAGGCGGTGATCATGTTGACGTACTCGGCCATGTAGAACATCGAGAAGCGCATGCCCGAGTACTCGGTATGGTATCCCGCGACCAGCTCGGTATCGGCCTCCGGCAGGTCGAACGGCAGCCGGTTGGTCTCGGCGAAGGCCGCCGTGAGGAAGATGAGGAAGCCGGGGAACTGCCAGAGGATGTTCCAGCCGTGCTCCGCCTGGCGCTCGATGATGTCGTTGAGACGGAGCGACCCGGCGGCCATCAGCACCCCGACGATCGACAGCCCCATCGCCAGCTCGTAGGAGATGAGCTGCGCCGACGAGCGCAGCCCGCCCATGAGAGAGTACTTGCTGTTCGACGACCAGCCCGCCAGCGCCACGCCGTACACCCCCATCGCGGACAGCGCCAGGATGACCAGAACACCGTTGTCCACGTCGGCTATCTGGAGGCGCACCATGCGGCCGTGCAGCTCGACCGCGGGACCGATCGGGATCACCGAGAAGGTCACGAGCGCCGGGACGAAGATCAGCAGGGGGGCGAGCAGGTAGACCGGCCGGTACACGTGCGGCGGCGTGATCTCCTCCTTGAACAGGAACTTGATCCCGTCGGCGAGCGGCTGCAGGAGACCGAACGGCCCGACACGGTTCGGCCCCTGGCGGTCCTGGATCCAGGCGGACACCCGCCGCTCCACGAGGGTCATGTAGGCGACCGCCGTCATGACGACGAAGAAGAAGATGGCGATCTTGACCGCGCTCTCGACCAGGAGCTGACTGAGGTTGGGATCCATCTCAGGCGCCCGGAGCGGGCGCGCCGACGGTGCGCTCCCGCGCCGCAGCGAGCGGCGCGCCGAGATCGCCCAGCGCCCGGTACGACAGCCCCGAAAGCGCGGCAATCTTCGCCGCCGCGTCCTCGAAGACCGCGCGGGGCGTGGGGTACTCGCTGCTCAAGCCGAAGCGGTAGCCCAGGTCGCGCAGGATGCGCCAGACCGGGTCCGCCTCGCCCTGCGGCCTGAGACCGGCGCGCAGGCGCTGCACCCGTCCCTGGAAATTGATCATCGTCCCCTCGAACTCCCCGTAGCCGCACGCCGGCAACGCCACGTGGGCGCGATCGACCGTCGGGCTCTTCCACCAGTCGATGACGACCAGGGCCTCCAGCTTCTCGTACAGGCTCTCCGAGTATCCCGGGAGTCCGGTGAGGTCCTCCCCCACGACGACCAGGCCGCGCACGTGGCCGAGGACCGCGTCCTCCAGGATCTCCTTGACGCGGCCGGCCGAAGGCGCGCCGATACCCACCGTGTCGGCGCCGCGGGCGTTCGGCGTCTTGTCGCGGCGCAGCAGGAGGTGATCGTCCTCCCCCGCCTCGTGCGGCGGAACCGCCAGGCGCGGCACCCCGAGCAGATCCCCCAGGACGCGCTTCGCCACGTAGAGGTCTTCTATCGTGAGCCGCGCGGAAACGATCGCGGCCAGGCCCTTCGGTCCGTGCCTCTCCGCCACCGCGCGCAGGAGCGCGGCGGCGCGGTCGAGCGCGGGGTCCCACGGCGACTCCGGCTCCGGGGCCGACGCGTCCCGCGGCTCGACCCTGTCGCCGGGAGCCGGGCGCTCCACCGGGCTCTCGAACCGCGGTCTTTCGTACAGCTCCGCGTACGACTCCCTTCCCTCGTCGCACATCCAGTAGCGGTTCACGTCGGGATTGGCGCGCGGCGTCATGCGGTGGATGCGGTCGCGGAAGGTCGCCAGGTCGACGTTGCAGCCGCGCGCGCAGCCGGCGCACACGGTGGGGATGTTCTTCAGGAACCAGACGCGCGACTTGAAGCGGAACGGCTTCCAGGTCAGGGCGCCGACGGGGCAGACGTCCACCGTGCAGCCCGAGTAGGGATTATCGAGCGGCCGGCCGGGGAACGTGCCGATGATCGCGTGGTCGCCTCGCTGAAAGAGTCCCAGCTCGTGGCTCAGGCTCACTTCGTCGCAGAAACGGATGCAGCGTGTGCACTTGATGCAGCGCTCGGCGTCGAACTTCACGTCCCGGCCGATGTCGTAGCGCTTCGGGGAGTGGACCTTCTCCTCCTCGAAGCGGCTGTACCCCTGACCGTAGGCCGATTCGTAGGCCTGCAACCTGCATTCGCCGGCCTGGTCGCAGATGGGGCAGTCGAGCGGGTGATTGATCAGCAGGAACTCCTGGATGCCGGCGCGCACTCCCCGGACGCGATCGTTGGCGGTGCGCACGACCATCCCGGGGGCGGCCGCCGTGGCGCAGGCGATCTGCAACTTCGGCATCTTCTCGATCTCGACCAGGCACATGCGGCAGTTGCCGGCAATGCTCAGACCGGGGTGGTAGCAGTAGTGCGGCACGAGCACGCCGGCCTTCTCCGCCGCCTGCAGGACGGTCGCCCCCTTCTTCGCCACCACCGGGCGGTCGTCGATCAGGAGCGCCACCTCGTCGGGCCCGGCCTGCGGCAGGGCCGCCGCGGCCGCAGGCGCCCGGTCGACCGGCGGCGCCGGGGCCGGGGCCGGGACATTGGGCTGGTGGGGCGGCGGACTGATCTCGGACATCGCTCTCCTCAGCGGGCGGCGGCGGCTTTCCCAGGACACGCCTTGGCCCTGGCGTGCTCCTCGAACTCGTCGCGGAACACCCTGACGTACGACTCGACCGGCCAGGCGATCGCCTCGCCGAAGGGGCACACGGTGTTCCCCTCGATCTTCCCGGCGATCCCGGCCAGGAGATCCACGTCCCCGGGGTGCCCGTCGCCGCGCTCGAGGCGCGCGAGTATCTTGACCAGCCAGCCGGTCCCCTCGCGGCACGGCGTGCACTGGCCGCACGATTCGTGCGCGTAGAAGCGGGCGACGTTGTGGAGCGCCCAGACGATGCACGTGCCGCTGTCCATGACGAAGCCGCCCGCCGACCCCAGCATCGTTCCGGCGGCGGCGAGCGAGTCGAAATCCATCAGGACGTCGCACTTCGCCGCCGGCAGGATCTTCATCGACGAGCCCCCCGGAACGGCGGCCTTCAGCGGACGGTCGGGATGCTTCATGCCGCCCGCATACTCGTTGAGGAGCTCCAGGAACGGCACTCCGAGGGGCGCCTCGAACACGCCCGGGCGCTTCACGTGCCCCGACAGGCAGAAGAGCTTCGGTCCGGTGTTCTTCGGGGGCCGGCCGATCGAGGCGAACCAGGCGGCGCCGCGCTCCGCGATGAGCGTGACGTTCGCGAGCGTTTCGACGTTATTGATGATGGTCGGGCAGCCGTACAGACCGACGATCGCCGGGAACGGCGGCTTGATGCGGGGATAGCCGCGCTTCCCCTCGAGGGATTCGAGGAGCGCGGTCTCCTCGCCGCAGATGTACGCCCCGGCCCCCCTATATATAATGATATCGAGGTCGAAGCCGCTCCCGAGGATGTTCTTCCCCAGGAACCCCTTTGCGTAGGCCTCCTGCACCGCCTTCTCGAACGTGCGGCACCCCTGGTGGAACTCGCCACGGATGTAGAAGAACGCCAGGCTCGATTCGATGGCGTAGGCCGAGAGGATGATCCCCTCGAGCACGAGGTGCGGATCCCTCTCGATCAGGAGCCGGTCCTTGAACGTCCCGGGCTCGCTCTCGTCGGCGTTGACGCACAGGTAGCGGGGCTTGTCCTTCGTCTTCGGAAGGAAGCCCCACTTCATCCCGGTCGGGAACCCCGCGCCGCCGCGCCCCCGCAACCCCGACGCCTTCACCTCCTCGATCAGCTTCTCCGGGGTGAATTCCTTCAGCGCCCGCCTCAGCCCCTGGTAGCCCCCCGACGCCATGTAGACGTCGATCGTCTCCGAGCCCGGCTTGCGGATGTTGCGCGTCAGGATCGGCTCGAAGGGCATCGTCTCTACTCCAGCCCCTTCAGGATCTCGTCCATCTTCGTCCCGTCGACCGGCCCATGCTCCCTCTCGTTGATCTGGATGAACGGCGCGCGGTCGCACGCGCCCAGACACTCGACCGACGCGAGCGAGACCTTCCCGTCGGCGCGCTTCTCCCCGTCCCCGATCCCGAGACGCGCCTTCAGGTGAGCCATCAAGGTGTCCGAACCGCTCAGGGCGCACGGCAGCGTGCGGCAGACCTGGATGTGGTGCCGCCCGACCGGCCGCCGATGGAACATCGTGTAGAACGACACCACCCCGGCGACGAATGCGGGCGAGACGCCGATCTTGGAGGCGACGTACTCCATCGACTCGTCCGACACGTGCCCCTTCTCCTCCTGCACCAGGTACAGAGCGGGAAGAAGAGCCGAGCCCCGCATCGGGAAGCGGCTCAAGAGATCGTCAATCTTGTGATCGGTCTCGGGGCGGACGGGGATCGTCACCGGTCCACCTCCCCCATCACGGGGTCGAGGCTCGCCACCACGGCGATCAGGTCGGACAGCAGGCCTCCGACCGCCATCGTCTCGATCGCCTGAAGGTTGATGAAGGACGGGGAGCGGATGTGCAGGCGGTAGGGGGACTTGTCCCCCTCGCTCCGGATGTAGAATCCGAGCTCCCCCTTGGGCGCCTCGATGGCGTGGTACACCTCTCCCACCGGCCCCTTGATCCCCTCGGTGACGAGCATGAACTGCTCGATCAGCTCCTCCATGCTCGTGAGGACGCGTTCCTTCTTCGGGAGGGTGATCTTCGGATCGTCCACGGCGACCGGACCGTCGGGCAGCCGCCGCAGCGCCTGGTCCAGGATCCTGACGCTCTGGCGCATCTCCTCGAAACGAACCAGGTAGCGATCGTAGGCGTCCCCCTCGCTGCCGACCGGCACGTCGAACTCGTAGGTCTCGTAACCGCTGTACGGCTCGGTCTTGCGCACGTCGTACGCCACTCCGGTTCCGCGCAGGTTCGGGCCGGTCAGGCTGAGGGCGACCGCGTCCGGGGCGCTGATCCGGCCCACCCCCTGCGTGCGCTTCATCCAGATGCGATTGCGCGTCAGCAGGGAGTCGAGCTCGTCGAGGAACTTGGGGAACGTATCGACGAACGAGCGGACCTGCCCGGTCCAGCCGGCCGGCAGGTCGCGCGACAGCCCGCCGACGCGCGTGTACGACGTCGTCAGCCGCGCCCCCGTGAGCGCCTCGATGATGTTGTACAGGGTCTCACGCTCGCGGAAGGTGTGAAAGAAGACGGTGGCGGCCCCGAGGTCGAGCGCCCCGGTCCCGAGCCAGAGGAGGTGCGCCGAGATGCGCGCGATCTCGCAGCACATCACGCGGATCACCTGGGCTCGCGGCGGGACGGTGATCCCGAGGAGCTTCTCCACCGCCAGGATGTAGGCGACGTTGTTGGACAGCGGCGCCAGGTAGTCGAGCCTGTCGGTGTACGGGACGAACTGGTTGTAGGTCATCCCCTCGGCGATCTTCTCCATGCCCCGGTGGAGATAGCCCAGGTGCGGCTGCACCGCCTTGACCACCTCGCCGTCGAGCGTCAGAACCAGCCGGAGAACACCGTGGGTGGACGGATGCGACGGTCCCATGTTGACCACCATGGACTCGCCATGCACGGCGTCCTCGCCCGCGGGCGCCTCGGGATGGAGCGACGGCGGGGACGTGACGCGCAGGTCGTCCATCTAGACGCTCTCCATGTCGCGGAAACCGGGCGAGGCGACGCGGCCCCGGGGCCGGGCATCCCGGGGCCCCCCCTCCACGTCGAAGTCCTTGCGCAGCGGATGGTCGGGGTAGTCCTCGGGCATGATGATGCGCCGCAGATCGGGATGACCGCTGAACCGCACGCCGACCAGGTCGTACACCTCGCGCTCCGGCCAGTTCGCCCCCGGCCAGATCGAAACGACGCTCGGCACCGTCTCCCCTTCGTCAAGACGCACCTTGAGGCGCAACCGGTGATTCCTGGGCAGCGAGTAGAGGTGGTACAGCACTTCGTAATCGTGGTCGCGCTCCAGGTAGTGCGTGCCGGTGACGACCGAGAGCATGTCGAACGCAGTCCCGGGGTCGTCCCGGAGGAAACGGGCGACATCGAGCAACGCATCCTTCGCGATGACGACGGTGATCTCGCCGCGGAACTCGGCCACGTCCTCGAGAGCACCGGGGAAACGCTCCCTCAGGAGATCGACGACCTGGCGCGGAGGCAGGGGGGCGATGTAGGGACCTTCCACGTTTCGTCCTCTCTCCGCTTCAGTCCCAGTCGAGGGCGCCGCGGCGCCAGCAGTACAGGAATCCGACCAGGAGAACCCCGATGAACACCGCCATCTCGAGGAATCCGCGCATCCCCAGATCGCGGAACACGGTCGCCCAGGGATACAGGAAGGCGGCCTCGATGTCGAACAGGATGAACAGCATTCCCACCATGTAGAAGCGGACGGTGTAGCGCTTGCCGGAGGGCTCCAGCGGATCGACGCCGCACTCGTAGGGGCTCAGGTCGGTGCGGCTCGTCCGAGGATTGCCGACGAGGGTCGAGAGCCCCAGGATCGCCGCCCCCAGGAGTGCTGCGGCCACGAGCTGCAGACCGATCGGGACGTAGTCGATCACGCGGTCTCCCCCTCCGATCCGGGGTCCCCGCACATCGTGATATTTTTCACAAAGGCCGGCCCGCCATCACGCAGCGTGGCTCCAACGTAAGGAAGCCGTCATGCTAGCACCCCGGCCGTCAGGCGCGCAACCGCCCGGCCTTCGCCGCGCCCCCCCGAGGGAGCGAGGCAGGCGGAGAGGGGGTGCGGCTCATATTCGCTCGCGCGGCATAAGGCGTGCCCAACTCGCGCGCATGGCGCGGCTCAAAATCGCCTTACCCCCTCTCCGCCTGCCTCGCTCCCCGGTCCTCCACGCCGATGACGACGTCCACGATCGCGGACCAGGGTGCGGCACACGATCCGAAACGATCTCTCATTCGAGAGAGATCCGGTGCGCGGTCGTCCGCTTGTTCAACGCTGTGAAACCGCGGGAGTGAGCGCGCCGGGCCGCAGCGCGTCGCGGCGATTTTGAGCCGCGCCATGCGCGTGAGAGGGGCACACTTACCCCGCGCGAGCGAACATGAGCCGCGGCGCGCTGCGGCCCGGCGCGCCCGCGGGGACGCGGGGACGCGACTCTCAGGGGGGTGGCAGTCGGTAGGGCGGCCGCGCGGCGGGACGACGAAGCCAGGATTCGACCTGCGCCGCGAGCGCCCTGACCCGGTCGGGGCGCTCGGCGGCGAGGTCGGTCGTCTCCAGGGGATCGCGGGCCAGGTCGTAGAGCCGGTGCCGGCCATCGGAGGCCCAGTGCAGCTTCTCGGTTCCAAACCGGCAGGCAACGAGCGCCCGATCCCACGGCACGATGCGGACCTCGGGAAAGCGCTCCTGGATGATCTCGAGGAACTGGATCGGCCGTGCGAACTCGCTCACCAGCACGGGACCCTCGGCGGGGGGCGCCTCCCCCCCCCTTTCGGGCACCGACCGGAGCCCCCCGCGGCGCAGGCCGCGGATGCCGGGAAGGACGATCGACTCCCGGCGATCCCCGCCGTCCGGCGCGTTCTCGACCGGCACGCCGGCCAGCCCCAGGAGCGTCGCGTAGACATCCTGCAGCATGACCGGCTCCGCGATCCGCTGGCCGGATTCGACCGCCGCCGGGTAGCGCACGACCAGGGGGACATTCAAGAGTTCCTGGAAGACGCTCATCTTGTGGTCCAGGAACCCGTGGTCGCCGATCGCCTCGCCGTGGTCGGACGTGATGACCAGGACGGTCCGGTCCAGGAGTCCCCGCGCCCTCAGGAATGCCGCCAGCTCCCCGACCTTCTCGTCGATGTAGGAGATCTCTCCGTCGTACAGATCGGAGAGGACGTTCAGATCCCCTTCCTTGAGCCCCCCCAGGCCGAGGACGTACTTGACCTCGTCCGGATGCTTGAAGTGTCGCAGCCGTTCGACGGCCGCTCCATCCGTCCCCGGGGAGAGAAACCGGGACCTCCAGGGCTCGGGGGGGTTGTAGGGAAGATGCGGCTCGAGGTAATTGATGAAGACGAAAAAAGGCTGATCGCGCGCCGCGGGGTTGTCCTGCCGCCAGGCGAGGAAGCGCTCCACCCTCCCGTTCAGCTCGGCGGCCCCGGCGTCGTCTCTCTCCATCCTGTCCTTTTCCGTCTTCCTCCAGAACTCCTCGTACTCGTCGAACCCCTGGTCGAGTCCATACTGCCGACCGGCCCAGGGATTGGCCACGTACCCCAGGGTGCGATACCCCGCGTCATGGAGAGACTCGGCCAGGGTGCGGAACTTCTCATCCAGATGGAGATGACCGGAGTCGGCCCCGTGGGAGGAGGGAAACAGCCCCGTGAACAGGCTGGAATGGGCCGGCAGGGTCCAGGGTGCGGGTGTTATCGCCTGCCCGTAGATCGCCCCTTCCGAGGCCAGCGCGGCGATTTGGGGCGAGGTCTGGCGCGCATAGCCGTCGAAGGAGAAGCGGTCGGCCCGGGCGGTGTCGATGACCACCAGAACGATGTTCGGCCGGCTTCCCTGTCCGCAGCCGGCCGGAAGGAGGCATCCCAGGAGGATGACGGGAAGCCCCCCGGGGAGCCCTTTCATGGGGCCGAGGATCCCCCCTGGGAGGGGTCGGCCCACCCGGCGACCAGGCGTTTTCCCTCCAGCACGAACTGGTTCGGCAGCCCCCCGGCGGACGGGACGGCCCCCTCCAGTCCCGCCGACGACGTGGCCCCCGCCGGCTGGCGCTCTCCGCCGGGCGCTCCCTCGACTCTGGTCCTCGGGCGATAGGGCAGGGTCCGGCGGGAATCGTTGGCCGGCACCGCGACGTGTCTGGCCTCGAGAAGCGTCCCCTGGACCCGCTCCAGCTCCACCTGCGCCTTGTTGTAATCGACCATGGCGAGGTTCTCACGGACCTGGGCGGTGAACAGATCGTTCTGGAACTGCAGGACCTGGAAGGAGGTGCTCATGCCGTTCTCGAACTTCTTCTGCTCGGCGGACAGCTTCTCCTTCTGCAGGCGCACGTTCACCTGGGCCGCCTTGACGCGCTTCAGCGTCGTCTGGACGGCTCGCACGGCGTCGCGCACCTGGACGCGGGCCGCGAGCTCCAGCGTCTCAAGACCCTTTCCCGCCTGCGTCAGGGCGTACTCCGAGTCGGTGAAGCTGGCGATCGCCTGGCGGTTGCCGATCGGGATCCCCAGGGCCATGGTCACCTGCCAGTCTTTGTTGGCGCCGCGGCGCAGATCGTCGATGGAATTGCCATAGTTGTCGACGTCGATGCCGACCTTGCCGTACGAACCGTTCAGGTTCAGGCCCCAGCGTCTCTGGTTCCTGCGGAAGGCCAGGTCCGCCTCCTTGGACTTCAGATCCAATCGGGCCTGCTCAAGATCCGGGCGGTGCTGCAGCGCGGTCGACACGGCGCTCTCCATGTCGGGCGATTGTTCGACCAGCGGCAGCGGGTCGCTCGGAAGGAGCGGCTGCGACCACACCGGTGAGTCCTTCGGCACGTTCATGACCCGGCGCAGGCCGTCCTCGGCGGTTTTCACCTGGCTCTCGGCGATGATCACCGCCTCCTCCCGATCGGCCACCTGGGCCTCGGCCTGGGTGATCTCGATAGGGGCCAGCGTCCCGACCCGCACCTTGATCCGGTTCTGATCCAGGAAGTCCTGCGCCAGCTGCAGCGCCGCCAGGCTGGTCTTGAGATTGATCAGAGTGAAATTCAGGTCCCAGTAGGCCTTCTCGGCCGCGGACAGCGTGTCGATGACCGTCGAGCGGAACAGGGACTGGCTGATGCCGAGCGTGTTGCGGGCTTCCACGACGAAGGTCTTGCTCGCCTTCGGGCCGAAATTCCTGAGGAGAGGCTGCGTGATGCTGACCCTCCAGGAGGTATCGAATTCGGTCGTGTTCCCGCTGAACGTCGACTGCGCCGCGTTGTCGAACGCCTCGAGGTCGATCTGGTACTTGCCGCCGGTCTGGAGCGGGTCGATGAACGAGGCGATGAAATCATGCGTCTTGCTGGAGGACACGAAGGCCGTCGGCGACGGGCGCTGCGTGCTGCTGCTGGTCGCGGTGCCGTTCAGGAGCGGGTCGAAGATCGACTCTGCGACGATGACCTGGGCCTCGCTCCGGAGCGGATCGTAGGCGCGCACCACGATGTCGAGATTGTTCTCGAGCGCCGTCTTGACGGCGTCCTGCAGCGACAGGACGAAGGCCGGCGCGGCCGGGGCCTCGGGCGGCGGGGCCGCGCCCGGCGTCGCGGGGGGCGTCTCCTGCGCGAGCGGTCCGGCCCCCGCCAGGGGCGGCAGCAGGGCCAGGATCATGAGAAGGGTCAAGGTCGGGCGCGTCACGCGTCGTGTCATCAGATCACCTCGGTGTCCGTCGCTGCTCACGAAAACGGGGGAAGGAACGGACTCCTTCCCCCAGCTCGACTGCCGGTCCTCGTCCCGCTGCTTGAATCTCTATACGCTCGACCCCGCCGGGAAGTTTCATCCGCGGCGCATCACGCCGCCCTTCCCCGGGCCACTACGCGCCGCCGGCGGGCCCCGGATGGAGGTGGCAGGCCACCAGGTGGCCCGGGCTCACCTCCACGAGGGGCGGCTCGATCCGCGGGCACGCCTCCACCGCGCTCGGACAGCGCGTGTGGAACCGGCAGCCGGGCGGCGGCTGCGACGGCGACGGAAGGTCGCCGTGCAGGACCTGCCGCTCCCTGGCCCTGGCCGGGTCGGGGATCGGAATCGCCTGCAGGAGCGCCCTAGTATAAGGGTGAAGCGGGTTTCTGAAAATCTCGTCGCGCGTCGCGACCTCGACGATCTGGCCGAGGTACATCACCGCCACACGGTCGGCGATCCGCTCGACGACCGCCAGGTCGTGCGCGATGAACAGGTAGGCGATGCCGAAGTCTTCCTGAAGCCCGATCAGCAGGTTGATGACCTGGGCCTGCACCGAGACGTCCAGAGCCGAGACCGGCTCGTCCGCGACGATGAGCCGGGGCTTCAGGGCCAGGGCGCGCGCCACGCCGATGCGCTGTCTCTGGCCCCCCGAGAATTCGTGCGGGTAGCGGTCCCGCATGGCCGGGTCCAGCCCGACCCGCTGCAGGAGGGCCGCCACCATCTCGTCCCGCTCCTTCCGGTTCGCGCCGATCCTGTGGATGTCGAGCGGCTCGCGGACGATGGTCCTGACGCGCATGCGCGGGTTGAGGGAGGCGTAGGGGTCCTGGAACACGACCTGGATCTGGCGGCGCATGCGCCGCATGGCGCGCGGCGCCAGGGAGAGCAGGTCGACCCCGTCGAAGGTCACCGAGCCGGACGTCGGCTCCACGAGGCGCAGGATGCAGCGGCCGGTCGTCGTCTTGCCGCTCCCCGACTCCCCCACCAGCGCCAGGGTCTCGCCGGGTGCCAGGTGCAGGGACACTCCGTCCACGGCCCTCACCCATCCCGAGACACCGGAGAAGATCCCCCGCCTGATCGGGAAGTACTTCTTCAGGGAGTCCACCTGAAGCAGCGGGCGGACCGTCTCGACCGCGCTCACCGCGGGCGCCCTTCCATGTCGTGGTGCTTGTAGCAGGCCACGGTGCGTCCGGCGGCGCCGATCGGCAGAAGAGAAGGGGTCCCGACCCGGCACTCGTCCATCACGTCCGGGCAGCGCGGGTGGAAGGCGCACCCTGCCGGCAGGCGCTCCAGATCCGGCACGGTGCCGTCGATGGCGGACAGACGCTTCTTCCGGCCACCCGTCCCCGCCGCCGCCTCGCCCAGGCGCGGGATCGAACGGAGCAGACCGGCCGTGTACGGGTGCTTCGGCGAAAGGAACAGGTCGCGCGTGGTCGCCATCTCGACGATCCGGCCGGCGTACATGACCGCGACCCGGTCCGCGGTCTCGGCGATCACGCCCATGTTGTGGGTGATCAGGAGCAGCGACAGGTGGAAGTCCCGCTTGAGGGTGAGCAGGAGATCGAGGATCTCCGCCTGGATCGTCACGTCCAGTGCGGTCGTCGGCTCGTCGGCGACGAGGAGGGCCGGGCGGCATGCCAGCGCCATGGCGATCATGACCCTCTGCCGCATTCCGCCCGACATCTGGTGCGGGTACTCGGTGGCGCGGCGCGCCGCGTCCGGGATGCGCACCACCTCCATCAGACGGACCGCCTCGCGCAGGGCCTCCTTCTTCTTCATCATGCCGTGGACGATCAGCCCCTCGGCGATCTGGTAGCCGACCGTGAACACCGGGTTGAGGGCCGTGGAGGGCTCCTGGAAGACGAGGGCAATCTCGCGCCCGCGTACGCGCCGCATGCCCCGCTCCGGGAGGGACATCAGATCCTGGCCCTTGTAGACGATGCGGCCGGAGACGATGCGGCCGGGCGGGGGCACGAGACGGACGAGCGACAGCGCGGCGACGCTCTTGCCGCAGCCCGATTCCCCGACGAGCCCGAGCGTCTCCCCTTCGTCGACGTGGAACGACACCCTGTCGACGGCACGCACCTCGCCGCCGGCGCCTCGGAAGTGGGTCGACAGGTCGGAGACATCGAGCAGCCGGGGCACCGCTCAGACCCCGGCGGCGGGGCGATACAGCCCGAAGACGCCCCGCAGAGCGTCGGAGATCTCACCCAGCGTGGCTCGATCCTCGACCGCCCGCACGATGAGCGGCAGCAGGTTGGAGCCCGAGCGGGCCGCCTCGCCCACGGCCGCCAGCGCGGTCTCGACGGCCCGGGGGTCGCGGCGTCCCTTGAACGCCGCGAGGCGCGCGCGCTGCTCCTGCTCCAGGCGGGGGTCGATCTTCTGGATCGGGATCGGAGGGCCGCCCTGCTCCGCCGCCTCGTCCTTGAACCGGTTGACGCCGACGATGACGCGGGCGCCGCCGTCGACCTGGCGCTGGTGCCGGAAGGCGGCCTCCTGGATTTCCTTCTGCTGGAAGCCGGTCTCGATCGCGCGGAGCGTTCCGCCCAGGTCGTCGATTTTCTGGAGATACGCCCACACGCGCTCCTCGATGGCGGAGGTCAGGGTCTCGAGGTAGTACGAGCCGCCCAGGGGATCGACGGTGTCGGCGGCGCCGCTCTCGTGCGCCAGGATCTGCTGCGTGCGCAGGGCGACGGTCGCGGCCTTCTCCGTGGGCAGGCCGAGCGCCTCGTCCATGCCGTTCGTGTGCAGGCTCTGCGTCCCTCCCAGGACCGCCGCCAGCGCCTGCACGGCGACGCGGACGACATTGTTCTCCGGCTGCTGCGCCGTGAGCGTCGAACCGCCTGTCTGCGCGTGGAAGCGCATCTGGAGCGCGCGCGGGTCATTCACCTTGAAGCGCCGCGTCATGATGCGGGCCCAGACGCGGCGCGCCGCGCGGAACTTGGCGATCTCCTCGAAGAAATTGTTGTGCGCGTTGAAGAAGAACGAGACCTGCCCGGCGATCTCCTCGATCGGAAGCGCGGCGGCGCGCGCGGCCTCGAGATAGGCGATGCCGTTCGCGAAGGTGAAGGCGATCTCCTGCACCGCCGTCGAGCCGGCCTCGCGGATGTGGTAGCCGCTGATGCTGATCGCGTTCCAGCGCGGCAGCTCGTTCCGGCAGTAGGCGAACAGGTCGGTGGCGATGCGCAGGGAGGCCTGCGGCGGGAAGATATAGGTGCCGCGCGCGATGTACTCCTTCAGGACGTCATTCTGCACGGTCCCCGACAGCGCCCCGAGCGGGATGCTCTGCCTCCGGGCGACCGCCACATAGAGCGCCAGGAGGATCGCCGCGGTGGCGTTGATCGTCATCGAGGTGGAGACGCGGTCGAGCGGCAGCCCGGCCAGGAGGTCCTGCATGTCGTCGATCGTGTCGATCGAGACACCGGCCCGCCCGACCTCCCCCTGCGCCATCGCATGGTCGGAGTCGTATCCCATCTGGGTCGGAAGGTCGAAGGCGACCGACAGACCCGTCTGCCCCTGGCCGAGGAGGTAGCGCAGGCGCCTGTTGGTCCCGGCGGCGTCGCCGAAGCCGGCGTACTGCCGCATGGTCCAGAAGCGGCTCCGGTACAGGGTCGGCTGCACGCCGCGGGTGAACGGGTAGGCGCCCGGGAACCCGAGGTCCTCCGGGTAGTCGATCGTCCCGACATCGAGCGGCGTGTACAGCCGTTCGACCGGGATCCCGCTGTCCGTCTCGAACTTCGGGCTGCGCTCCGGCAGGCGCGCGAGCGATTCGCGCAGCGGGCCTTCGGCCCACTCCTCGAGGAGCCCGGGCAGGGTGCGTTCCTTGCGGTCGCTCACGCGGAAACGCTACCACAGAAGCGGAGACGCCCGCCCGTTCCAGGAGCGTGTCCGCGCTACGGCGGGCAGCTCACCGTCGACACGAGGATGGTGTTGTCGCTCTTGCGGCCGAGGGCGTCCCTCCCGCCGGCGGCGTTGGCGCTGTGCCCCACGAGGTAGTAGAAGGACTGCCCGAGCCCCGGGGTCGCGGTGTCGGTGGCCAGGACGCTGCTGCCGACCGCCTGCTGCGGCAGGTCCGGGCGCAGACAGGTGAGGGTCGCGAGCGTCGTGTCGGACACGTTTCCGGTCAGGAGACCTCGGAAGAGGTCGTAGCCGTTCACCGACGACGGCTGCGGCCGCGCCTGCCAGGTGAGAGTGGCGGAGCCGGCCGGAAGGTGCGTCAGGCCGAGCGCCAGGTCCGCTCCGTCACCGGTGTAGACCCGGGCGAGTGACGAGGCCCCCGTGGTGCCGGTGCACTGGAAGTCGGCGCTGCAGCGCACGAACAGCTGGTAGTTCGCGTCCACAACCGGCGCGTCGATAAAGGCGTTGTTGGTCGTCCAGTCCTGCACGACCTTGCCGTCCCGCGCGAAGCGGTACTGCGCGACTCCGCCCACGCAACCGCCCGGCAACGAGGAGGCGGAGGCGTCGAGCGTCAGCTTCTCCCCGCGCTCGATGACCCCGTCGGCGTTGGCGTCGCGGACCACGAGCACCGCGGTGGTGCCGTGATCTCCGACAGCCTGGCTGCAGGTCGCGGGGCAGGCTCCGGACTGAGGCGGACGGTTGTCCACGAGCAGGCTGATCTGGGTCTGGATGAGGCCGGTGATCTTGATGTCGTCCACCCACCACCCGTCGTCGTCGAGCTGGTTGTCCCAGGAACCGGCTTCCTGCTCGTACGACTGGCCCGTGGGGTTGAACTCCCAGGACTGGGCGATCCAGCGGATCTGGACCCTCTGACCCAGGTACCGGCCCAGGTCGAACTTTGTCTGGACCCAGTTCCCCGAGCCGGTGTTCCCGGTCTGACCGGGTCCATCGCACTCCTTGGTCGTCGTCTGGTCCCACTGCCAGCCGCAGTTCGACCAGACGCCCTGGTTCCAGCACATCGTCTCGTGGACGCCGCGCGGGGCGGGCGGGGCCGTGCCCGTATCGGTCGGGGTCAGCTGGCAGTAGGTCGTGGACGTGCCGAAATCGCTCCAGATCTGCGGCACGTGGTCATAGACGTTCTCGAACGGCGCCAGCTTGTCCCAGGTCCCCCAGCCGGAGGTCCCTCCCTGATCGACGTGGATCTGCACGTCGCCGTAGTCGAACGCCGTGCCCGGCGGCGCGTTGACCCCGGAATCGTTGCTGATCATGCTGGCGATATGGAAGAACGACAGCTGCAGATCGGGGCGGAAATCGCCCGAGGCCGGAAAGACCTCGGTGCAGCAGCCGGGGAGGGGGGTGAGGATCATCGGCTCCGTCACGAAGGCGGCCAGCTGCCTGAACTTGACGGTGTCACCGTTGAGCCGGTTCGACGTGTCGGTATGGTAACCCCAGTGCAGCGAGTTGGTGCCGCTGTGGGCCAGGGCGCCGTCCGCCGGGGTGATGTGGCCTGTGGCGTTCGGGCAGGCTCCCACCGGACAATGGATGTGCCAGTCCATCTCGTTGTCGGGATCGATGATGCAGCCGGGATCCGCCGGCGGCACGTTGAATCCGCCGCAGCCGATGCCGGCGAGGCCGCCGAGACCGCCCTGCGTCGTGCGCACGGTGTTGCCCAGAGTGTCGTTCAGGACCCCGGGGGTCCCACGCGGCTGGTCGGCGATGGTCACGACGCCATCGCTGTCGCGGTCCGTGTCGAAGTCTTCGGAATACAGACCATCGTCGCTGGTCCCCATCAACCCGTCCGGACCCGGGATCTTGACGGGGTTCGCCGCGGGTGGCAGGTCGAGGTCGGCCAGGATGAGCACCGGCACCCGGGCCGTCGTCCCGAGGACTTCCGCCGATGTCAGGGTCAGGGTCATGTCGAGCGTCGCCGGATTCGCGGCGCTCGTGCTCTGCATCGTCTGCTTCGTGACCACCTCGTAGTAGTCGCCCGTGTCGTCGGCGGTCCCGGCGATCCGGTCGGCCCCGATCGAGCCGAGGCTCAGCGTCTCCCCCGCCCGGAACAGCGCCCGGAAGATCGTCGGCCGCGTGATGCACGCCACGTCGGGATCGGAGCTGTTGAGATTCAGGCTCACGTTGGTCAGGTCGAACGTTCCGGCGTTCTTGACCGACATGTAGATCCGCACCTTCTCGCCGCTGTCCGCGAACCCGTCATGGTCGCCGTCCACGTCGCCGACCTGCGTCGACATGACGAGGATCTTGGCGAGGGGCACGGCGCGGCAGGCGACCACCACGTTGTAGCTCAGCATGTCGTCCGGCACGCCGTTGTTGTCGTCGTCCCACGTGCCGACCGGATCGCACTCGTCGCCCAGACCGTCCGAATCCGTGTCCCTCTGGCGGTTCGTGTTGGCGAGCACCGCCGGGTTGTAGGTGTTGGGGCAGTCATCGACGGAGTCGGGCACCTTGTCCACGTCCTCGTCATCGTTGACGGTGGAGCAGAAGCCCGCGTTGGTGACCTCGAACTTGACGCACACCTCCTGCGAGATGTTGAGGCAGGTGCCTCCGGTGGGACATTGGCTGCTCTGGGTGCAGACCCTCGCGATGTTGCTGCACGTTCCCGTGATCGGACAACCGCCCGCCCCCGTGTCGGCGGTGCAGATGATGGAGTTGGATCGGCTGCAGTTCCCCGAGGCCAGTGTGGTCTTCAGCGCCCCCTGGCAGTCCCCGTCGCACGCGTCCCCGAGCGCGTCGTTGTCGGTGTTGGTCTGAGTCAGGTTGGGCACGCGCACGCAGTTGTCGTTCCTGTCCTGGATGCCGTCGCCGTCCCGGTCGCTCGAGGAGTTGCAGGCGTCCCCGCGGGTGGTCGAGCCCTGGCCGGGCACCTGGAACGGGTTGTACACGTCGGGGCAGTTGTCGAGCTGGTTCGCGATACCGTCGAAGTCGACGTCGTCCAGGTCGCAGTCGTCCCCCACGCCGTCGCCGTCGCTGTCGATCTGGGTCGGGTTGGTCGCCGTCGGGCAGTTGTCGCACAGGGTGCCGAAGCCGTCCGCGTCCCCCACGCAGGTGCCGGTGCCGCACACCGTGGAGGACGAGCAGGGCTTGCCGGGGGTCGCGCCGCCGACGCAGGCGCCGTTCTCCTGGCCGGGGTTGTACACCTGAGGGCAGTTGTCGGTGCCGACAGGGGGCGCCGCGATGCCGTCGCCGTCCACGTTTTCGAAGGTCCTCTCCGCCAGCTGGCCGTCGGCGTCGGCGTCGCACAGCGGGTCGCTGTAGTAGACGGTCAGGTTCTGATCCGTGGACGGGGTCAGGAAGATCGTCCCGGGATTGTTGAACTGGGCCGACACGGTGATCGTGCCGCGGAAGAGCCCGGGCGCCACCGCGGGAAGCTGGAAGCTCTTGATCGGCACGCTGACCTTGTCGACCCCCGTCGTGATCTGGGTCGAGTCGCTCTCGGTCGCGGCCTGCACGCTGACGAATTGGTCGAGGGGTCTCTTGGGATCGTTGACCGTCACCTCGATCGCCTCGTCGCACTGGTACAGCACGGTCCGGTCCACGACGATCGTCGCGCACTGCTGGCCGGCCGCCTCGCCAGCCTGTCCGAAGCGCTGGCACGCGGGCGTGTGGGGGGGCGCGAACTGGCTCTCGTCGAGCGGGTGGACCTCGTCCCACTCCAGGACGGGATCGTCGACCGCCAGCCCGTAGTCGGTCGTCCCGGCGTTGCTCTCGATGACGAAGAAGCCGATCTCGAACTGCCAGCGGGTGCCGGCCGGGCCGGGGTTGAAGAAGCCGCCGGCCTCGAACGCTCCGGGGCCGGTCTCCGCGTAGGTCAGGCCCTCCTGGTAATTGATCAGCGACCAGTCGAAGTTGCGCACCGGCCCCGCGGGGCGCCGGTCGGCCGGGCGGTGGTCGGCCTGGTACGACAACGGCAGCGGGTCGATGGCGCGCGGGTAGGGCAGGAAATCGGGCGCCGCGGGGGGCATCGGGGTCGTGCTGTCCGGATTGGTGTTGGCGGTGAACCCGGAGAATCCGGTTTCGTCCCCCGTGATCGTGCGGCTGTTGGCGAGAGAGCTGTCCGGATCCACGAGCGCTCCGAACGTCCGCTGAGGATCGACGTCGTAGTAATACGGATCGATGCCGTAGTTGTAGGTCGCCCAGTGGGCGACGTTGTAATACACCCCCCCGAAACGCTGGTAGAAGACGGTCTGACAGAGGAGGCAGTTCCGGTCGTCGTTCTCCAGGTTGCTGTCGAGGTTGATGAACCCGCCCGCATAGGCATCCGGGGTCTGGATGTTGACGTTCATCGCCAGACGCTGGAACTCCACGGTGTAGGGGAACCCTCGAGCGTCGGGGAGCTGGTGCACCTGGGCGATGATCGGCGACTCCAGGATGTCCAGGATCCTCTCGGCCTGCGGCGGTGTCGCGAGATCGTGCGGCATGGCGTAGTTGTCGCATCCGGTGGCCGTGGCGTCCGGCGTGGTCGGATCGCCGTCCCCGGTGTGCCAGATCCCCGCGCCGAAGTTCTGGAACAGAGGGGCGGGGTTGTTGTCCCCGATCGCCGTCTGGAACCCGCACAGACCGCTCTGCTGGTACTCCCAGATCGACCCGCCCGGAAGGTTGCCGGGAATGCTGACCGGGTGCCGCGTCGTGAAGAAGCCGCCGTCGTTCAGGTCGAGCGCGAAGGGGACCTTGTCGCGCGTGTCCTGGCCGCTCGGCGCGAACAGGATCCCCCTGTCCAGCATGCCGTTCGGGATCACGTCGTTCTCGGTGCTCGGGTCCAGCGTCCCGTTGTTGTTCAGGTCCTCTCCCAGCGTGTTGCGCACCACGCCGCCGTCGCTCGTGAACAGCGAGGAGAAGGTGATGTCCTCGTCCGGCGTCTGGATGCCGGTGAACGGATTGATCGCGTCGGGGAGGTCGATCTGGAGGTTCCGGTTCAGATCGCGCACCTCGCGCCCGGTGCCGAACTGGTTCCCGGCCGGATAATCGGTCGAGTAGTGCAGCACCTCCTTGTCGGAGTTCATGGCGTAGGTGAAGGCGAACGTCTGACGGCCGATGATCTTCGAGCGGTTGCTCGAATCGAGCTGCAGGGTCAGCGTCACCTTGCGGCTGGCCACCGGCAGCGCGTTGAGCACCGCGCCGTCGACCTTCAAGGAGAAACCGATGGCCGTCGTCTGCCCGCCGGGAAGGCGGCCGATTCCCTTGGGGGAGTCGAGGACCTTGATCGCCGCCGCCCCCGTCCCCGAGGGGGTCAGTGTGGCGGTCACCTCCGAGTAGTCGTCCCCGCGGTTCGAGTTCAAAAGGGCGATGGTGTACCCGAGGATCTCGTCCGCGTCCGGGAACTGGTCGTGGTCGCAGCCGCCCGTGATCAGGGCCGGTTGGTCGGTCTGGTCGCGGATCGCGAGCGGACTCAGGAACAGATCGGGATCGCAGCGCACCGTCGCGCGCGCCTGGCCGGCCGGTTGGCCAGGGTCCGCGTAGTCGACGACGATGAACCGGCCGGTGTCGGCCTCCAGGAGACCGTTGTTCGCCACCGCGTTCGGCGACACCAGCCGAACGGGGACCTTCATCGAGCGGAACCCGTGGCTGCCGGTCGGAGTCTCGGTGAACGCGAAGCCGCGCTCGGTATCGAGGATGTTCCCGAGCGTGTCCTGCACCGTCAGGGTCGTGGCCGAGGCGACGCTCGCGGTCGTGCCGTCGGGGTCGAACACCTGGACCTCGACGTCGTCGGCGCAGCCGTAGGTTCCCTTGTCGAGATCGATCTGGCTGGCCAGGAAGGTGTGGGACGTCCCGGCCCAGCTCTGCGTGCCGGTCCCCAGGACCGGACCGGCGATGACCAGCGCGTACGGCTGCCCCCCCGCGTCCAGGAGACCGTCGTGGTCCAGGTCCTCACCGGCGTCCAGCCGGAAGTTGCCGTTCGTGTCCTCATTCGGACCGTTGATCGCGGTGATCTGTCCCGCCGTGGCGCCCCCGGCGCCGTGCTTCACGCGGACGCGCCAGGTCCCGATCGGAATCTGCGACTCGGCCGGCTGTCCCACCGTGTTGACGCGCACGGCGGACAGGTGGATCGCCTCGACCGGATTGCGGATGTCCCCCGGATCGGCATCGAGGGGGGTGCGGCCCAGGGACCACTGACCGACGCGCGGGCCGCCGCCGGTCTGGTAGACGTTGCCGTCGTACAGGACGTTGTCGTTGGCGCTGTTCGCACCGCAGACTGCGCCCCCGGGCGCGATGTCGCCGGCGAACAGGCAGTTGTCACGTCCCGGAGACTCCAGCTCGAGATCGAGATCGTTCACCAGCGTGCCGGCGCCATCCGCCACGTCCGGCGGGTCGGGCCAGGCGAGAGCCACGCGCAGGCTGCCGATCGAGACGGCACGGCCGCCGCCGGGCAGACCGGTCGTGCTCGGCGCGTTGACGGTGAAGAGATGCGTGGCGGTGGTGTTCGTCAAGTTGTTGATCGGGGGCTCACCGGTCCCCATATCGTCGAAGATCAGCACGCCGGAGGCCGGATACTCCGGCGTATTCGGCAGCCCGATCGCCTTCGACGGCGGCCAGTTCGGGATCGGCAGGACGCTCGAGAGCTGGATGCGGCCGTACCCCTGCTCCTGGTTGCCGATGACGCCGACGCCCGACACCGTGAGGTTGACCGCGCGCGACTGGCCGACCAGCTTGTCGTTGGTAGTCGGATAATCGGTGACGCCGATCCCTTCCAGGAAGTTGGCGCTGGCGACCAGGGCAGCCTTCACCAGGGACCCCGAGAGATTCGCCATCCGGTCGCCCGTCTTCCGGCTGCCGGTCGGGTAGAAGCCCTGGGCGAAGTAGTCGCGCACGACCGCACCGGCGCCGGTCGCGTAGGCGGAGGCGTACGAGGTCCCCAGGTTGTTCTCGTCGAGCTGCGCCTCGACCGGGTTGATGTTGTCGTTGTCGCGGCTGCGGAACACCGCCACGCCGACCGTCCCGGGGGCGTTGAACAACCCGCTGAAGTCTTCGCCTGCGGCCATCACGATCGGCGCCGTCCGCAGGGACAGCGGCGTCGCCGGCCCGCGCGACGACCAGGCCGATCCCTCCTCCTCGAGGTTGCGCGTGCCCGAGAAGGTCTGCATGTCGTAGCGATGGCTGCCGACTGAGACGATGTTCTTGGCCGTAGCCGGCGGCGAGATCTCGAGACCGACGGGGACGTTCGGATCGTTGTCCGCGTTCGTGCCGTCGAACAGGTCGGGATAGAGGCGGCGGCTGACCTGGGAGGGGGCCGCCCCCTGATTGCCGACCGGCACGAAGACCATGTAATCCCGGTTGTTCACCAGGAAGGTGTCGATCTGGCTCGACTCGGCGGGATAAGTGCCGTTCGAGGGATTGAACAGGATGCTGTCGAAGTTGATGGGAGCCCCGAACGGCATGACGTGCAGGTGGACATTGTTGCCGCCGTCACGCGCCTGCTCGAGGCGGGTCTCCAGATTGCCGGGAGTGACGTTGCCGCCCAGCTCGATGAGCTCGTTGTACAGACAGCGCAACGGACCCGCCGAGTCCTGCATGAGGATGCGCGCGCCGCGGGCGATCCCGTCCATGTTGATGCCGGTGATGATGGGGCGGCCGTTCAGGATCGACTTGTTCGCGAAGGCGCCGACCTCGGAGGGAAAGCCGCCGATGGCGCCCGACACCACGTTCCCGTGCGTGCCGCTCCCGAACAGGACGCCGTCGCAGGTGTCGCCGTTGTCGGCGATGGGCTGAATGGCCTGCACCTTGCGATGCGCCGGGCCGATCGGGTGGGTCAGGTCGGTCACCTGGGTGGCCGTCTGTGAGAACTGCGCCGAGTCGAGGCTCAGCCCGTTGTCGGTGACCGCGACGATTTGCGGCGGAACCGGCGCCGTGCCGTTGTTCAGGCGCTGCAATCGGCAGAGCCCCCCTGCGCTGCAGTTGGCGTCGATGGTGCAGACCAGGGCAGGGTTGTTCGTGCAGAGGAACGCGCCGACCCCGCCGCCGTCCAGCCCGATGTCCGAGTACGGCCTCGCGCCCAGGGTATCTTCCACGCTGCCGGTCATCGTGAGGCTGGGTGCCTCGGAGTTGGCGAGCATCAGCTCGGGGACCTCCTGAATCGTGCCGACGGGGTCGAGGGCGGCGATGGCGGCGATCTTCTGAGCGTCGGCCTCGACGCGCAACACCCTGCCGTCGCCGGAGTAGTCGCTCACGGCCTGCTTGCCCACCAGGCTCTCGACGGCGCGGCGCATCTGCTCGGTCTCGTCGGTCACGGCTCCCGGCCAGGCGCTCACCATCAGCTCGAGCGTCGTGGAGCGCGCCCGGCTCGCCTGGATCATCGGCGTGCGCCCGAGGTTGCGGTCAATCTTGAGGGCGGGATGGTACGGCGCCATCGCCTCGACGAACGGCAGATCCGCCAGGCGATCGAGCGCCGCCGCGTCGCGCGAGCGGACCAGGAACGCGCGCTCGGGCAGCGAGGCGAAGACGCGGCCCGACTCGCCCAGCGCGCGGCCGATCGCATCCACTCCGAGATCCCGCACGGCCTGCTCGGAGACCTGGATGATGTTCGCGCCCGGGGCCAGCCCGCCGCGCCCTGCGCGCCGGTGCGTCGCGGCGCGCTGCAGACCGCGCGGCAGGCTGTCGAAGGACCGCGCGTCCTTGAGATTGAAGAACCCGAGAGGGGTCAGGACGAGGCCGCGCCGATTGCCGGGGACGTCGAGTGTCTTGAACCGGTCGCCCAAGGGGGACAGCCCCGGGACTCTTCCCTGCAGGGTGGGCAGGGTCGTGCGCTGCCAGAAATCGTACGAGCTCGACGGGCTGAACCGTTCCTCGAAGCCGCCGCCTTTCTGCTTCACTCCAGGGGCCCCGACCCCCGGGGCGGAGTTGCGACCGGCGAGGTTCGCTTCGATCCCGAAGATGAAAGCGGCCGCCAGGACGAAGGCGGCATAGGCTGCGAGCAACAGCGACCTCAGGCTAACGAGCCTGCGCATCAGACCCTCCAGATGAAGACACTCCCCCACCCGTCCCGGACCGGGCATGAGAGGCTGCGTTCGGGCGTCATAAGACACTCGTCCAGAATTGCACCTTTTCGCGTTGAGATACGTTCAAGTTGCTGTCCTGTCAACGAGTTTTGAACGGCCGACTCAACGTATCCCGACCCCTTGGCGACCGGCATGCCCCTGCATGCCTGTTGCGGCGAGTCTGCCATTGTCCGCGCTGAATATTGGCCGATTCGGCGTCAATTGCGCCCCGGTGGGCGTTTCCAGTAACATGAGGTCCCTATGTTCAGCACCATCGAGTGGACGGACGACGGCGTCGTCATGCTCGATCAGCGCCGTCTCCCCGAGCAGGAGATCTATCTCACGCTCCGGACCGCCGAAGAGGTGGCCGCGGCCATCCGGGACATGGTGATCCGCGGCGCGCCGGCCATCGGCGTGGCCGCGGCGATGGGGATCGCGCTCGGCATCGGGAGGGCGGGCGACGCGCCCGCGGACGACCGCCGCGCCCGGTTCGAGATCGTCGCGCGGCTCCTGGAATCGACCCGGCCCACGGCGGTGAACCTGTTCTGGGCGGTCGACAGGATGCGGCGCCGTTTCATGGAGCACGTCGCCGATCCTTTCCCGCGCCTCGCCGCCGTCCTGCGGGAGGAAGCGATCGCGATCCGGCGTGAGGACATCGAGGCGAACCGCGCCATGGGCCGGCACGGAGCGACTCTCCTGCCGGATGTGTGCCGCGTTCTGACCCATTGCAACGCCGGCGCTCTGGCGACGGCCGGCTACGGCACGGCGCTTGGAGTCGTCCGGTCGGCCGTCGAGTCCGGCAAGAAGGTGGCGGTCTATGCCGACGAGACGCGGCCGTTCCTGCAGGGCGCGCGCCTCACGGCCTGGGAGCTGCACCGCGACGGCATCCCGGTCACCGTTCTGACCGACGGGATGGCGGGGCACCTGTTCCAGAAGACGGAGATCGATCTCTGCCTGGTCGGCGCCGACCGCATCGCGCGGAATGGCGACACGGCCAACAAGATCGGAACGTACCAGGTGGCGGTTCTGGCCCAGGCGCACGGCGTGCCGTTCTACGTCGCGGCCCCGACCACGACCATCGACGCGGGGGCGGCCACGGGGGCCGATATCCCGATCGAAGAGCGGGCGGCGCACGAGGTCGAGCACATCGCCGGCCGGCGTATTGTCCCGGAAGGGGTGCCGGTGATCCATCCGGCCTTCGACGTCACGCCTCATCGACTGATCGCCGCCATCATCACCGAGCGGGGTGTCGTGCGCCCGCCCTACGAGCCGGGTCTCCTGGCGATCTGCGGGTCCGCCGCGACGTCCGGGGCGCCCTCCCTCCGCCCGGCCGGGCGGTGACGGCCGGCGTGACGTCCGTCGCGAACCCCCTGATCCTCGGAATCGAGACCTCCTGCGACGAGACCGCGGCGGCGGTCCTGCGGGGACGCGTCATCCTGTCGAACGTCATCGCCTCGCAGGCCGACATCCATCGCGAGTACGGAGGCGTCGTCCCGGAGCTGGCCTCGCGCCACCACCTCGAGCGGATCGACGCGGTCATCGACCTTGCGCTCCGGCGCGCGGGGCTCTCCCTGGACGACCTCGACGCCGTGGCGGTCACCCGCGGCCCCGGTCTGGTCGGGTCGCTCCTGGTCGGCCTGCAGGCGGCCAAGGGGATCGCCTACGTGCGTCGCCTTCCGCTGCTGGCGGTCAACCACCTCGAGGGGCACCTGCGCTCGGTCTGGCTGGAGCATCCGGAAGCGCCCTTCCCCGCAATCAGCCTCATCGCCTCGGGAGGACACACGGCGCTGTACCTGTCCGTCGACGAGGAGAGCGTCGTGCGCCTGGCGCGCACCCGCGATGACGCCTCGGGTGAGGCGTTCGACAAGGTCGCCAAGCTCGTCGGTCTCGGCTACCCGGGCGGACCGGTCGTCGATCGCCTGGCCAAAACGGGAGACCGCCTGTCGGTCCCGCTGTCCCCCCCGAAGATGAGCGACGGCAGCCTCGATTTCTCGTTCAGCGGCTTCAAGACCGCGGTGCTGCGCCACGCCCGGGCCCGCGGGCTCGACCGCCCCTTTCCAGCCGGCGAGCCGGACCAGGAGACGCGCGATCTGCTGGCCTCGTTCCAGTCCGCGGTGGTGGAGTTCATGGTGAAGCGCGTGATGACGGTCGCGATCCGCGAGAGGGCGCTTTCGATCGGCCTGTCGGGGGGTGTGGCGTGCAATTCTCTCCTGAGGTCCCGCGTCGCGGAGGAGGCCCGGAAGGCGGGGCTCGAGAGCTACGCCGTCAGCCCGTCGCTCGCCTCCGATAACGCCGCCATGATCGCCGAGGTCGGCAGGCGGCTCCTGCTGCGCGGCGAGATCGCCGACCTCGCGGTCAACGCCGATCCCGGGCTCGAGTTCTAGGAACCTGGCCGAAACGATGGACCCACGGCTCATCCGGAACTTCTGCATCATCGCCCACATCGACCACGGCAAGACCACCCTGTCGGATCGCATTCTCGAGCTGACGGGCGCCTTGACGCAGCGGGAGATGTCGGACCAGGTCCTGGACGGCATGGACCTGGAGCGCGAGCGCGGCATCACCATCAAGGCGCACGCTGTGGCGCTCGAATACCGCGCGGCGGACGGGAACACCTACCGCGTGAACCTCATCGACACTCCGGGGCACGTCGACTTCGCCTACGAGGTGTCGCGCTCCCTGTCGGCCTGCGAGGGGGCCGTGCTGGTGGTGGACGCCTCGCAGGGAGTCGAGGCGCAGACCCTCGCCAACTCGTACATGGCGGTCGATCACCACCTGACGGTCCTGCCGGTGATCAACAAGATCGATCTGCCCTCGGCCGAGCCGGACAAGGTCAAGGACCAGATCGAGAACATCATCGGTCTCTCCGCGCAGCACGCCATTCTCGCTTCCGCCAAGGAGGGGACGGGCGTGCGCGAGATCCTGGAGGCGGTGGTGCGGGAGGTCCCGCCGCCGGCGGGGGATCCGCAGAGGCCGGCGAAGGCGCTGGTGTTCGACTCGTGGTTCGACCCCTACCGCGGTGTCGTCATCCTGGCGCGCGTCATCGACGGGACGCTCAAGCGCAAGATGCGCATCCGGCTGATGGCGACGGGGCGCGACTACGACCTGGAGGAGCTGGGTCTCCTGACACCCAAGATGACGCCGGCCGAATCGCTGTCGGTCGGCGAGGTCGGCGTCCTGATAGCCAACATCCGGAACTCGGCCGAGGTGAAGATCGGCGACACGGTCACCGACGCCCGCCATCCCACCGACGCGGCGTTCCCCGGCTTCCAGGAGATGCGCCCGATGGTGTTCGCCGGTCTGTTCCCGATCGGCGAGTCGAGCTACGAGAATCTCCGCGATACGCTCGACAAGCTGCGGCTCAATGATTCGTCCTTCACGGTGGAGCCGGAGACCAGCGAGGCGCTCGGGTTCGGCTACCGCTGCGGCTTCCTCGGGCTCCTGCACATGGAGATCGTGCAGGCGCGGCTGGAGCGCCACTTCGGGATGGAGCTGATCACGACCGCGCCCTCGGTGCGCTACCGCGTCACCACGACCGACGGCCAGGAGCTGGAGGTGAGCAACCCGGCCAAGCTCCCGCCGCCTCAGAGAATCGAACGCTGGGAGGAGCCGGTGATCACCGCCCTCATCCTGACGCCGCCCGAGCACGTCGGCGGAATCCTGGCGCTGTGCCAGGACAAGAGGGGCGTCCAGAAGGAGCTGAAGTACGTCACCACGAACCGCGTGCTGATCACCTACGACCTGCCGTTCAACGAGGTCGTGCTCGATTTCTACGACCGGCTCAAGACGTTGTCGCGCGGCTACGCCTCGTTGGATTACCACCACACCGGCTGGTGGGAGTCGGACCTCGTGAAGCTCGACATCCTGGTCAACGGAGAGCCGGTGGACGCCCTGTCGCTCATCGTGCACAAGGAGCGCGCCCCCCAGAAAGGGCGCGCCCTGGTCCAGAAGCTGCGGCAGGTGATCCCGCGGCAGCTGTTCGAGGTGGCCATCCAGGCGGCGATCGGCAGCAAGATCGTCGCCCGTGAGAACGTCGCGGCCATGCGCAAGAACGTCCTGGCGAAGTGCTACGGCGGCGACATCACGCGCAAGCGCAAGCTTCTCGAGAAACAAAAGGAAGGGAAGAAGCGGATGAAGAAGGTCGGGCGCGTGGACATCCCCCAGGAGGCCTTCCTGGCGCTGCTCAAGGTCGACTAGAGCCGGCGCCGCACGGGCATTTCCACATGGAAACCGGCGGTCGATCGCTGCATACTCTATCCGGGGTCGGATGATGACGATTTCATTGAAGCCCAGACGGTTCTTCTTCGAGTACACGCAGGCGGGGCTCGTCGCCATCATCTTCGCGCTGTTCGTCCGGACCTTCCTCGTCCAGCCGTTCACCATCCCCAGCCCGTCCATGGAGGACACCCTCCTGGTCGGGGACTACATCCTGGTGAACAAGTTCGCCCTCGCCTCCCTGGCCTCCCCGCTCGAGCGCGCCTTCATGCCGCTCGCCGAGGTGCGCCGGGGGGACGTCATCGTGTTCCGCTACCCGCACGACGAGACCCAGGATTACGTCAAGCGCGCCATCGCGCTTCCGGGCGAGACGGTGAAGATCGTCGACCGCGTCGTCTACATCCAGAAGCCGGGCCAGGAAGGCTACGTGCCGATCATCGAGCCGTACAGCAACCACAAGGATCCCGGCTCGGTCCCGCCCGAGCTCGACAACTTCGGCCCGCTCACGATTCCCGAAGGCCAGTATTTCGTCATGGGCGACAACCGCGACAACAGCCTGGACAGCCGTGAGTGGGGTCTCGTCCCGCGCGATCACATCATCGGCCGGGGGCTCCTGATCTACTGGTCCTTCGTGCGCGCCGATCGCGACGGCGTCCGGGCCGCCGGCCGGCACCCCTCCCCGACCAAGGCCTCCCGCCTCCTGACGAGCGCCGGTGCCTTCTTCACCGGGACACGCTGGGACCGCAGCGGCCGTCTGATCCGCTGACAACCCGAAACACCTTCACCCGCCCGCGTTCGATCACAGAACCGTAATCGTGTCCTTGCAAGAGCGCGCGCCGGTTCCTATATTGGCCTGGAGGCAACGCTCGACGCCGCGAAAGGGGGCATCCGCCGTGTTTCTGCGGGATGAACGGGGCGAGGGACGACTCGGGACACTCTTCGGCATCGTGGTCCTGGCGGTCTTCATCTACCTTGGAGTGAAGATCGTGCCGATCCTGATCAACGTCTACGAGTTCCGCGACTCGATCGAAGAGCAGGCCCGCTTCGCGGCGCTCCCGCGCCACGACGACGAGGTGGTCAAGCACGCCATACTGCTCAAGGCCCGGGAGCTCGAGCTCCCCGTCGGCGCCAAGGACGTCATCGTGAACCGGAGCTCGACGCGGATCGACATCCAGGTCCGCTACACCGTCCCGATCGAGACCCCGGTGTACACCTACAAGTGGAGCCTCGACGAGTCGCTGAGCGCCCCGCTCTTTTAAGCGCTGCGCGGCGCCGTTCGCGACCGAGTCGATCGATTCCAGGAAAAAAAGGGGGCCCCGATCGGGGCCCCCTGTAGTTTCAGTCCCTGTCCCCGGCGGGACAGGAGTTCGTTACCCTACGGACAGACCGGGGCGAGCGGCCTGAGCGTTCCGTCACCCCGCCTCCCGAGAGCCGCCTGGCCGCCCGCGACCACCGGGTTGTGGCCGACGAGGTAGTAGAACACCGTATTCATCTGTGGATCGACGGTCGACGTCGCCGTCACCGTGCTCCCGGGCGCCCCGTTCGCCAGATTGCAGAAGCCCGGCCCCAGGGGTGTCAGGGTCGACAGGTTGTTGTCCGGCAACAACTGCGTCGATGATAAGCCGTCGTCCACCCTGTTGCCGGTGAAGACGTCGAAGCCCGACAGGGACGGTGGCTGCACTCTCGCCGGCCAGCTCAACGTCGTGAGCGGCGGGACGACCGTGCGGTTGTAGGTCACCGACAGAGGGATGTCGGCGCCGTCTCCCGAGAACACCTGGATCGACCGGCTGTTCACCCCTGAGGCCGTGGCGCTCGAGGTGCAGGTCGTGTCGATGCTGCAGCGCACCTGAACGCGGTACGACGCATCGATCGTCGGGTTGTCCGTGAACGTCGGGATCTCCGACCAGTCCTGCACCAGGAGGTTGTTCTTGAAGAAGCGGAACTGCGCGCCGCCGCCGATGCAGCCGCCGGGGTTCGTCGTGTTGGCCGCCGAGACCACAACCTTCTCGCCCAACACTACGATGTTGTCCTCCACCGCCTGGGCCAGGTTCAGGCTGAGGTTGAAGCCGCTGTCCCCCTGCGTCGCGTCGCAGGCCTTGGTCGGGCAGACCCCGTTGGCCGGTGTCTTGACGTCGGCCAGGGGGGGTGCCTGCGCCTGCAGGGCGCCGGTGATGACGATGTCGTCCACGTACCACCCTTCGTCTCCCTGCGTCCCGATCCAGGAGCCGACCTCGTCGTACGACGAGTCGGTGTTATCGAACTCCCAGGACATCGCGATCCAGCGAATTCGCACCCGCTGGCCGAGGAAGCTGGCCAGACTGAACTTCGTCTGCACCCACAGGCTGCCGGAGGAAGGCGCCTGGTTCCCCGGAGTGCCGTTCTGACACTGGAACGTGGTCGTCTGGTCGCGCGGGTTGCCGCAGCTCGACCAGATGCCGCTCGGGTAGCACATGGTCTCGTGCACGCCGCGCGGAGCCGGCGGCGCCGTGCCGGTATCGGTCGGCGTCAGGTCGCAATAGGACAGCCCCCCTCCGAACTGGGACCAGAGGTAAGGGATGTGGTCGTACACGTTCTGGAACGGCGCGAGCTTGTCCCACGGGCTCCAGTCGTCGATCCCCGGGTTCTGGTTCCTGTCGGTCTGGATCTGCACGTCGCCGTAGTCGTTCGCGTAGCCCGGAGGCAGGTTGTACCAGTTGTTATCCATCATCGCGGCGATATGGTAGAACGACAGCTCGAGATCCGGTGGGATCCGGCCGGGAATCGGCAGCGGCGTCAGGTTGATCGGGTTCGTCATGAACGCCGCCATCTGGCGGAAGCGCGTAGTGTCCAACAGCTTGTTCGCAAGGTCCAGATGGTAGCCCCAGTGCAGCGAGTTGTCCCCGGCGAAGGACTGGGCGTCGTTCACCGGCGTCTGATGCTGCGACAGATTCGGGCAGGCAGCCTGGAAGGGCCCGGGCGGGCAGTGGATGTGCCAGTCCATGTCGTTGTCCGGATCGATTTCGCACGCCGGGTCGTCGGGCGGAACGTTGAATCCGGCGCAGCCGACGGCGGAGAGCACGTTGAGGCCGCCCGGGGCCGTGCCGACCCACACGCCGATCGTGTCGTTCTTCACCCCCGTCGAGTTCAGGTTGCAGTACGTCGGACCGGTCGGGTCGGTATCCCCCGCCTGGGTGACGACCTCGCAGCGGCTGTCGATGGTGAACAGGCCGTCGTGGTCGCGATCGAGGTCGAACGTCTCCTTGATGGTCCCGTCATCTGCGTTGCCCGGGATGTTATCCGGTCCGTTCACCCTGGCGGGCAGACCGGCGGTCGGGGCGTCGATATCGAGGAGGATGGAGAAGGTCGACTTCCCTCCGAGGCCCACCGCCTCGTTGCTCGTCAGGGTGACGAAGAAGTCTCCCTTCGCCGGATTGGTCCCGTCCGTCGTGCTGGCCGTCGGAGACACGATGAACTCGAACTCACCGGCTCCCGGCGGCGTGTTGATGCCCGGATCGGTGACGGTGTTCACCTTGCCACCGGCCGGGATGGACGGGATCAGGATCGTCCCCTTGGTGACGCACGAGATGTCGGAGTCGGAGGTGCCGAGGATGAGGGTGACGCCGCTCACGGCAATGGCGCTGTTGTTGGTGACCTCGACGCCCATCCGCACGACTTCGCCGGCGTCCGCGAAGATGTCGTGGTCGCCGTTGAGGTCTCTGGGGGTAAGCGGCAGGACGACCAGCTGAGGCAGAGGCACCCTCCTGCAGGAGACGGTGGTGGTGAAGGAGACCGCGTCGTCCGGGATGCCGTTGTTGTCGTCGTCCAGTGTCTGGGGCGGGTCGCAGATATCGCCGCGGCCGTCCTGATCGGTGTCGAGCTGCCGGAACGTTCCCGGGATGATCGCCGGGTTCGCCCTGTTGGGGCAGTCGTCGACGTTGTCCGGCACTCCGTCGCCGTCGGCGTCGTCCTGCACCGTGCCGCAGGAGCCGTCATTGACCAGTCCCTGCTTCTGGCAGGTCTGCGAAGCGAGACCATCGCAGGTCTGGCTCCCCGTGCACTGCGTGGCGCCGGCCGTGCACAGGATGCTCGTGCTGATGCTGCAGTGGCCGACCTGCGGGCAGCAGGTCTGTCCCACGGGGCACGCGGCGTTGGTGTCGGCCGTGCAGAAGGTCTCGCTGATCAGGTTGCACGAGCCGACCGCCAGGTTCGAGGGGCGGGGGTTCAGGCAGTCGCCGTCGCAGGCGTCGCCGATGGTGTCCAAGTCGTGGTCGACCTGTCCGATGTTCGCCGTTCGCACGCAGTTGTCGAGGCGATCCTGGACGCCGTCGCCGTCGGTGTCGGTGTTGCCGTTGCACGCCGCCCCGCGGGTCGAGGACCCGCCCGCCGGCACCTGCGCCGGGTTGTAGACGTCGGGGCAGTTGTCGATCGAGTTCACGATGCCGTCGAAGTCGATGTCGTCGAAATCGCAGGCGTCGCCGACTCCGTCCGCGTCCGAATCCTTCTGCGTGGGATTGGACACTCCCGGACAGTTGTCGCACAGCGTGCCGATGTTGTCTCCGTCGATCATGCAGGTCCCCGCGCCGCACACCGCGGACGTCGAGCAGGGCAACCCGGGCGTGGGGCCGCCGGAGCAGATGCCGTCCTCCTGGCCGGGGTTGTATTCGAACGGGCAGTTGTCGGACGAGGGGACGATATGATCGTTGTCGAGGTCGCCGAAGGAGTCCTCCCCCGCGGTGCCGTCGCCGTCGCCGTCGCACTCGGGGTCCAGGTAGTAGAACGTCATGTTCGAGTCGCTGAAGCCGGTGAACAGCAGGTTGGAGTTGTCGAACAGGGCGCCGAGCGTGACGTTGCCTCTGAACAGGCCCGGGCTCCCCGGCACGGCCGGAAGACTGAACGACTTGCGCGGGTGCTTCGCCGCGACCACTCCGGTCTGCACTTCGATGTTGTCGGAGTCGGTCACGCCGAACACCGGCACGCTCGTCAGGCCGGAGCGGCGCGGGTCGTCCACCGTCACCTCCACGGTGTCGTTGCACTCGTAAAGGTTCAGCCGGTCGACCACCAGCGTGGCGCACTGCTGGCCCGCCGGGTTCCCGGGCGTGCCGAAGCGGTTGCAGGCGGGGGTGTGGGCCGGCACGAAGGCCCCCTCGTCGACGGGGTGCACCTCGTCCCACTCCAGGACCAGGTCGTCGAAACCGATCCCATAGTCGGCGAAGCCGCCGGCGTTCTCCTGGACGATGAACCCCATGCCGATCTGCCAGCGGTTCTTGGCCGGGCCGGGCGAGAAGGAACCGGTGGGCTCGAACTGTCCCTTGCCGAGGCTCATCTGAATGACGCCGTCCTCGTACTCGAGCAGGCTCATGTCGAAGCTGCGGGCGGGGCCGGCATCCGTGTTCTTCTGGCAGCACGCCTGGTTGGGGTCGATGTTGCAGGTGCAGCCCGGCGCCCCGATCGCCGGCGCTAACGGACGCGGGAACGGGGTGAAGTCGGCTCCGCCGAGAGGGATCGGGCTCGTGCTGTCCGGGTTGGTGTTCTGCGTGAACCCGGTGAAGCCGGTCTCGTCTCCGGTGATCGTCTTGTTCTGGGCGAACGATCCGTCCGGATCGGTCAGCGGCCCGAAGGTCCTCGGATTTCCAAAGAGCGGATCGATGGGGTTCTGGTACTGATTGAATTGCGCCAGCTCGTAGATGTCCTCGAACCGGACAGATCCGTAGAAATACGAGCAGATGAGACAGTTCCGCTGGTCGCTGTCGATGTCGTTGTCCAGATCGACGCCACCACCGGCGTAGTAATACGTCTGGATATTCAGGTTGAATCCGAGGCGCTGGAACTCCACGGTATAGGGGAAGCCGCGTGCGTCGTTGACCTGGTTCACCTTCGCGACGATCGGCGACTCCAGGAGGTCGAAGATGATTTCCTCGAAATTGGGCGTCGATAGATCGGTCGGAATCGTGTAGTTGTCGCACGTGTTCGTGTTGGACAGCGGAGTCGTCAGGTCGCCGTCGCCCGTGTGCCAGATGCCGGCGCCGCCGTTCTGGAACCAGGGGACGCCGGTCTGGCCCGTGTCGAAGCGGGCCGTCTGGAAGCCGCAGACGCCGGTGTGGAAGTTACAGGTCCCGCCCGGGCAGTCGGCGACCGCGAAACACTGCTTGCCGGGCGTCGTGCTGAGGCTGCTGCACACTCCGCCTCCCTTATATTCCCACAGCGGATTCGGGCTGGCGTTGCCCCGCTTGCTGAAGCTGGAGCGGAACGGGACCCAGCCGCCGTCGTTGTAATCGAAGTCCCACGGCACCTTGTCCACATGGAGGGTCGGACCGGTCGCCGATGCCAGGATGCCGCGGTCCAGCCGCCCGTTCGGGATGGTGTCCTCTCCCGCGTCGAGAACGTTGTTGTCGTTCAGGTCTTCACCGAGCGTGTTGCTCACCTTGCCGCTCGCGGTCCCGACCACGAACATGCTCGAGAAGGTGATGTCCTCGTCGGGGAAGAACAGCCCCTTGAAGGGATCGATCTTGTCGGCCGCATCGATCTGGAGATTGCGGTTGAAGTCGCGCACCTCGCGGCCGCCGCCCGGGAAGTCGGTTGAATAGTGCAGCGTCTCGCTGTCGGCGTTGATGACGTTGTTGAACGTGTAGGTCGTGCGCGAGATCCGCACGCCGCGGGCGTTTCCGTCGAGCGAAAGGACCAGGTCGACCTTGCGGTTCGCCACCGAGAGTGCGTTGGCCGCCGTCGGGTCGACGAACAGGGAGAACGTGATCCCCGTCCTCTGGCCCCCGGGGATCCGCCCGATGCCCTTCGGCGAGTCCAGGACCCGGATGGCACCCGCCCCGGGGCCGGATGGCGTCAGGGTGGCCACGACGTCGTTCAGGTCGTCGGCCCGCTCGAAGTTCTGGATGGCGATCGAGTAGGTCACCCGCTCGTTCGCGTCCAGGTACTGGTCGCCGTCGCAGCCGCCGCCGATGAACGACGGCTGGTTGGTACGCCCGTTGATGTCGATCGCTCCCTGGATGATGTTCGGGGTGCACTGGAAGCGGGCGCTCGCTTCGGCGTTGCGCGGCGAGGTGGTGTACCGGATGAACACGGATTGCCCGTTGTCCCCCTCGATCACCCCGTTGTACTTCACCGCAGGCGACCCCAGCCTCGTCGGCAGCGGCGCCGAGCGGAAGTCGTGGCTGGTGCTGTAGGTTTCCGTGAAGGCGATCCCTTTCTCCTCGTCCAGCACGGTGCCGGCCGCGTTCACCACCTGGAAGACGACATTGCCGCTCACCGACGCGGCGAGGGGATCCAGGATCGTGGCCGTCAGGCTGTCGGAGCAGGAGTACTGGTACTTGTCGAGGCGCACGGTGCTCCCCGGCAGGGAGTGCGACGAGCCGTTCCAATTCTGCGTCTGGCCGGCCGTCCCGAGCACCGGACCTGCGATCACCAGCGCGAACGGCTGTCCGCCAGCGTCCAGGAGGCCGTCGCCGTCCGTGTCCTCTCCCGTATCCAGCCGGCCGTTGCCGTTGGTGTCTTCATTGTGGCCATCCGGGGTGCCGTTGATCGCCGTGATCTGCCCGGCAATGAACCCGCCCGCGCCCCGCTTCACGCGGACTTTCCAGGTCCCGGTCGGGATCTGGTTGCCGGAGTTCGGCAGGAACCGGTTCTGCAGGGTGGCCAGGTGCACCGCCTCGATGGTGTTGTATTTGTCGTGCACAGACGCCTGCGACACAGGGTGTCCTTTCGACCACTGACCGAAGAGAATCGGCTGGCCCTGGACATAGACGTTGCCGTCGTAGACGATGTTGTCGCCAGTGGTCGCGATGTTGTTGTCCGGACCGGGAGACTCGACCTCGAGGTCGAGGTCGTTGACCAGGGCGCCGCTGCCGAGGTTGGCCGTCGTCCCCAGGACCGTGCTCGGCGGGTCGGGCCAGGAGAGGGCGATACGCAGCTGTCCGTTCTCGATGAAGCGCGTTCCGCCCAGGACGACCGTGTTGACGCCGTCCACGACGAACGATTTCTCGGTCAGGATATTCGTCGAGTTGTTGATCGGCGCCTCGCCCGTCCCCAGCATGTCGTAGACGAGGAGACCGGCCGCCGGATACTCGATGGTGTCAGGCGAGCCGATGCCGCGCGTCGAAGGGTAGTTCGTGATCGGCAGGACCTGGTCCAGGACCGGCCGCCCGTACCCCTGTGTGTTGTTGCCCATGACGCCGACCGGAACGCCTGACACGCTGCCGAGGTCGGCCCCTCGGCTGTTGGCGATCAGCTTGTCGGTGGCCGTGGCCTGCTGGCTGTTCGAAATGGACTCCTGGTCGAGGCTGTTGGCGCTCGCCACCAGGGCGGCGCGCACCAGGCTGCCGGACACCCTGGGCATGCGGTCGCCCGCCTGCCGCGTCGCCGTCGGGTAGAAGCCCTGCGCGAAGTAGTCGCGGACCACGGCACCGGCCGCCGTCGCGAATCCCGCCGAGAACGAGGTCCCCCAGTTCCCGTCGTCGATCTCGTTCTCCACCGGGGCCACGTTGTCGTTGTCATGGCTGCGGTTGGTCGCCGCCGCCTGGAACAGCGGGTAGGCGAACACGCCCGTGCCGTCGATACCCACCGTCATCAGAAGGGGTGCCGTGCGCAGCGACGCAGCGGTGGCCGGGCCGTGCGAGGTGATGTTGTAGTCGTTCTCCTCCTGGTTGAGGGTGCCGTTCACCGTCCAGATGTCGGAGAAGGTGGCGCCGACCGTGACGCTGTTCTTGGCGGTCGCCGGCGGCGGGATCTGCATGTCCCGTGGCTTGTTGGGATCGTCGTCGAGGGCCGTGCCGTCGAACATGTCGGGCCAGATGAGGTTGGTGTTCGGATCACCCGGGTCGGTGCCCTGGCTTCCAACCGGGCTGAACACCATGTAGTCCCGGTTGTTCACCAGGAAGGTGTCGATCTGCTGCGCCTCCAGGCTGTACATCCCGTTCTCGGTGTTGTTCAGGGCGTTGTCCCAGTTCGGCACGCCGAACGGCAGGACCTGCAGGTGGACCTCCTCGCCGCCGCCCGTCACTCCGGCGCACGCTCCGGTGCCGCCGCTCTTCGGGCAGATCGCCGCGTTCAGGCGGTCCAGCAGATTGCCGGGGTTCACGTTGCCGCCGACCTCGGTCAGCTCGGTCGCGATGCAGCGGCTGGGGAGCGCCGCGTCCTGCATGATGATGCGCGCGCCCCGCGCCAGGGCGTCCAGGCTGATGTTCTGCAGCGGCACACCGTCCGCCGGGTCCACCGCCTTGGAGTAGCTCAGTCCGAAGTCGCCCGGCGCGCCTGCGATGATGCCGGCCACGACGTTGCCGTGTGTGTTGGCCCCCGAGAGCAGGGAGTCGCAGGACGTCCCGTTGTCCTCGACGTTCTGGATCGCGTGCACCTTGCGATGGGCCGGACCGATCCCGTGCGTCAGGTCGCTGACCTGCGTCAGCGTCTGCGAAAAGTGCACGGCATCGGTCGAGATACCGTTGTCGGTCACCGCCACGATCTGCGGGGGAACCGCGGCGGTATCGTTGTTGTATTTCTGCAGCGTGCACACGCCCCCCGGCCCCGGGCCGGTGCAGGTGCCGGCGCCTGCCCCCGTGCAGCAGGCCGTCGGGTTGCCGGCCGCAACGCACTGGGTGTTGTTGGTGCAGTCGTTGTTCGTGGCGCAGGTCCTGGCCGGGGCCTGCGTGCACAGCAGCGCGCCGCTGCCGCCGCCGTCGATCCCGATATCCTGGAACGGCCGCGAGATGTTGTAGCTCTCCTCCGTGTTGCCGATCATGATGATCGTCGGCACCTCGGAGTTGGTCAGGATGTACTCCGGCACCTCGGTGAGGAATTCGACGGCGTCGTCGCCCGCCAGTTTCGCAAGGTCGGCCCGGGACGCCTTCACGCGCAGCAGGTGCCCGTCCATGCTGTAGTCGCTGACGTTCGCATCACCCACCAGATGCGCCAGGCGACCCTTGGCCTCCTGGGCGTCCTCTCCGTTCCACAGCTTCACCTGCAGGTCCAGGACGGTGCTCTTGGCACGGCTCGCCTGGATCAGGGGCATCTGCCCGATCGCGGGATCGAGCTTGAACGCCGCGCGATACGCCGCCGTCCCCTCGACGAACGACTGCGCGGCGAGGCGCGCCAGCTGCCCGGCCGTTCCCTTCACCAGAATGCCGCGGTCCGGGACCTGTCCCAGGATGCGGCCGTAGCGGCCCACCTCGGAGGCGATCTGGCCGTAGCCCTGGCTCTTCACGGACGCCTCGTCGATCTGGATGATGTTCACGCCGTCCTGCAGGCTGCCCTTGGGATGGTTCCGGAATCCCGGTCCCGCGCCCTTGAATTCGGCCGGCAGCCGGTCGAGCACCGCGGACGGGTTCTTCAGATCGAGATAGCCGACGGTCGTAGCGACGAGACCGCGCGCGTTGCCTCGCGGGTCCGCCTTGAAATCGCGACCGAACGGCGTCAAGCCGCCCGGACGGGGTTGGGCCGTCATGCGGGGATGCATGCGGAACCATCTCTGGGTCGCCGCGGCATCCGCCTGTGATGCGGCACTTTGCGACTGCACCTGGTGCCCGTCGCGGCCCGCCCAGTTGATGGCGGCCGGGACGATAAGCAGCAGCGAAAGGCACACGCCCGCGACGACGACGCCACGGATCCCGTTACGGAACGTACTGCAGTTCATCGAAAACCTCCCGAAATGGGAAGAGGCGCCCGGCAGGTCACGGTGGCGCCTGTTCAACGAAGACAGCTTTGAATCATCATCTGATAGCAGAAAGACTTGCCCCTCGAGCCTTCTTCTGTCCGCCGTTCCCGGGCGACGGCTGCCTCTGCCGGAACCGGCAATAATCCAGAGTTGGCCTATCTGATACGGTGCGAGGGTGGGGTTGTCAACTTGATTCTTGTGCGATGAGAAACGGTTTTACGATGAGAAATGCGCTTACAGCAATCGGACAACTCCCTGAGCAGTCAGTCCTTTCTCTCGAATGACTATGGGGCATTGTCATAACGCCAATGCGCCAGGAGGGGAGGACAGGACCGTGCGGCGGACGGTGACTCAGCGACCGTTGCTGCGGACGTAGGCCGCCGTCAGGGCCGCCTCGCGGAGTCTCTCGGATTCGACCTCGAGACGCCGCACCCGCTCGCGCAGCTGCCCGGCGCGGGCCCCGTCCACGACGCCCTTGAGGTTGACGCGGATCGTGAGAATGCCGCCGCGCAGGCCGGCGTAGGCCAGAAGAGCCGCCGTGCCTACGTCGCTGACGACGTTGACGTTCCCCTTGCTCGCCAGCTCGGCGGCCATCTCCAGGAGCGCGGCGCAGGCGTCGGCGGTGGCGAGCGGGGTCTCGATGGCGAACAGGTTCGCCCGCGCGAGCGCCTCGGAACGGGCCCGCTTCTCGGCGTCGGTAGTCTTCGGCAGGCGCAGGGCGCGCACCACCTCGTCGTACGCCTGGGCGTCCCGGTCGACCAGAGCCAGGAGATCCCGGCGCAGCCCCTCGGACCGCGCGCGGATCTCCCGCACGGCCTCGTCGTGCGCCCGGTAAGCCTCCCGCCCGATCGTCAGATCGCACGTCATCTGGACGAGGGCGGCCGCCATCGCTCCCGCCTGGGCCGAGGCGCTGCCGCCACCCGGCGTCGGCGTCGCGGCGGCGAGCGCCTCCGTGAACTGCTCCAGCGTCATTCTGGACAACATCGCTCCGTCTCCTCGCAACCGATGCACCAGACGCGCGAGCCATCTGGCCAGTGCCCGACCCGCCGTCGGCATGGAAATTTACGGTCCTGTCCCCGGGCTGTCAAGGTCGGAATCCGCCGGAAGTCTTGTCCATCGCGGCGTTCCCGGCAGGGGTGCCCGTCGCTCCGCCCGCGATCGCGCCGTCCTCGACCACCACCCGCCCGTTCTTCACGACGGTGCGGCAGTGGTTCACCCCGAAATGGTAGACCAGATGGAGGTGGTTCGGGACATCCAGAACCTGCGCGTCGGCCGTCTTCCCGACCTCCAGGCTCCCGGCTGTCTGCGCCAATCCAAGAGCGTAGGCCGCGTTCAGCGTCGCCGCCACGATCGCCTCGGCCGCCGACAGACCGAAGTTCAGACAGGCGAGCGGCAGGATCGCCGGCATCGCTTCCGTCGGGCAGGTCCCCGGGTTGAAATCGGTCGCCACCGCCACCGGCACCTGGGCATCCACCAGCCTGCGGCCGAGACCCGAGCCGGGCACGCGCAGGAAGAAGGCGGCGCCGGGGAGGAGGACGGCCGCGGTGGACGAGCCCGCGAGGGCGCGGATCCCCGCCTCGCCCGCGTGCTCGAGGTGGTCGGCGGAGGCGGCCCGAAGACGCGCCGCCAGGTGGGCCCCGCCCGAATCGGACAGCTGGTCGGCATGCACCCGCAGACCGAGCCCGCACTTCGCCGCAGCCGTGAGGATCGCCTCCGCTTCCCCGGAGGTGAAGGCGATCTCCTCGACGAAGACGTCGCAGAAGCGGGCGAGGCTCTGACGCGCCACCTCCGGGATCATCCGATCGATGATCTCGCGCACGTAGGCGTCGCGGTCGCTCCTGTACTCCTTCGGCACCGCGTGGGCCCCCAGGAACGTCGGCACGATATCGACCGGGTGGATGCCGTCGAGCGCCTTCAGCACCCGCAGCTGCTTGAGCTCGTCGTCCAGCGTCAGGCCGTAGCCGCTCTTGGCTTCGACCGTGGTCGTGCCGTGCAGGAGCATGCGGTTCAGGCGTGTCTTTCCGAGATCGACGAGAGCGTCGTACGAAGTCCGCCGCGTGGCCTCGACGGTGGACAGGATTCCGCCCCCCTGCGCCGCGATCGCCTCGTAGCGCGCGCCCTGCAGACGCAGCGAGAACTCGCGCTCGCGGCTGCCGGCGAACGGCAGGTGGGTATGCGGATCGACGAAGCCCGGCAGGACGGTGCGGCCGGTTGCGTCGATCTCGACGCCGCTCCTCTCGAGCCGGACCTGGCGCCGGTAATCGCGCTCATCCCCCACGAACACGACGACTCCGTCGCGGGACGCGACGCAGCCGTGCTCGACGATTCCGAGGTCCCCCTGGGCGGCGCCCCGCCTTGGGGCGCCCCCGCCCACGGTCACGAGCTCGTTGGCGTCGACGATGGCCAGATCGGCTTCTATCAGCGGGCTTCTCCGGCGGGCGGCTTCTTCATGAACCGCAGTCGATCCTCGACCTCCTCTTCCTTCTTGTGCATGTCGAGGAGTCGCAGATGCTGCTCGACGGCGGAGCGGACGCGCTGCTCGAAGGCGTCGCGCTCGACGCGCAGATTCTGGATCATCCCTTCGATCTGGCCCGCCTTGCGCGCCGCCTGGTCGAGGAGCTGCCCGCCCCTGATCTCGGCTTCCTTGATGATGAGCTGCGCCTCCTTGCGGGCCTCCTCCTTCATGTCCTCGGCCAGCTTCTGGGCGGTCACGAGCGTGTCCTTCAGGATCCGCTCGCGCTCCTTGTAGTCGGCGATGCCGGCCTTGATCTGGGACAGGTCCTCTTTCAGGGCATTGTTCTCGATCACGAGCTTCTCGAACTCGCCCGACACGAGGTTGAGGAAGGACCTCACCTCCTCCGGGTCGAAGCCCCGCATCCTCTTCGCGAAGCGGTGGCTGTTGATGTCGATCGGAGTGATCTTCATGCCTCTCTCCTTTCTCCGAACAGGGCGCGTCCGACACGCACCATCGTCGCCCCTTCCTCGATGGCCACCTCGAAATCCTCCGTCATCCCCATCGACAGGTGCCGCAGGGAAAGCCCCGGGTGCCGCCCCTGCGTCTCGTGGAGGAGCTCGCGCAGTCTCCGGAAGAAGGGCCGGCTCCTGCCCGGATCCGGATCGTAGGGCGGCAGGATCATCAGCCCGGTGAGCGCTACACTCCTCAGGCCGGCCGCCGTCTCGAGGATCCGATCCAGGTCCTCGGTCCGCGCCCCGGACTTGGTCGCCTCACCGGCCAGATTGACCTGCGCCATCGCCGTCATCCGCCGGCCCTCCCGCTCCGCGGCGCGCTCAAGCCGCTCGAGGGTCTCGACCGAATCGATCGAGTGCACGACCTGGAACAGCCGGGCGGCGTGATTCGCCTTGTTCGCCTGCAGGTGCCCGACCAGGTGCCAGCGGACCGTTCCCGGAAGGAGGGGCGCCTTGTCGCGCGCCTCCTGCACCCGGTTCTCGCCGAGATCCGCCAGACCGGCCTGGACGGCTTCCAGGATTCGATCCGGCGGGACGGTCTTGCCCACGCCCACGAGCGTGACCGATTCCGGATCGCGCCCGGCGCGGCCCGCCGCGGCCGCGATCCGCTCGCGGATCCCCTGCAATCGATCCGCTATCGCGCCCGGCGCCATAGACAACAAATATAGCGGCCCCCGGCCGCCTGTCAATCCGCCGGCGCTTCCGGGCGTCGATCAGGCGAGGCGAGGCTGGAACGGAAGGGGCGGCAGATCCCGCAGCGCCTCTGGAAGCGGACCCGAGCTGTCGCGCAGGTCCATGGCGCGGTTCGCCAGCGCATCGGCCTCGACGTTCCGCTCGCGCGGGACGTGCTCGAGAACGACGGAGGGGACGGACGTCATCAGCCGGCAGGCGGCGGCGTGCAGCACTTGAAGCCCGGGATGCTTGACGCGGTACTCGCCCCGCATCTGCCTGACGAGGAGTTCCGAGTCCGACAGGACCCGCAGCGCCGCGGCTTCGTGGGCCCGGGCGTACTCCAGAAGAGCCAGCAGGGCCGCATACTCCGCCGTGTTGTTGGTCGCGGTTCCGAGGTAACCGTACAGCTGCGCCACCACCCGCCCCTGCTCGTCCTCGACGTGGACCCCGTACCCCGCCGGGCCGGGGTTGCCGCGTGCTCCGCCGTCGATGTGGGCGACGAGGCCGCCGCCGGACGTCCGGGCGGTCGCGCGCTTGCGGGTGGCGGCGGGCCGTCGACGGCGAGTCACTGGGCGGGGGACTCGGCGGCCGCGACGGTCGCCCGCAGCGGATCGTCGGGAACGTAAAGGAAGCGCTTGCAGGAGTCGCAGGCGATCAGACCGGTCGCCCGGCGGACCTGCTGGATGAGCTTCGGCATGACGCGCACGTGGCACCCGCCGCAGCGCTCGTCGCGGACCGCCACGAGGGCCAGGCCCTTGCGCTGGGCCGCCACCTTGAGAAACGGCTTCAGGTAGTCGGCGGAGATGCCGGTCTCGAGCGCCCGCCGCTCCTCGTCCAGGGACGCGGCCCGCGCCTTCAGCTCCTGAGCCTCGGCGTCGAGCCGCGCCTTTCCCTGCGAGGTCTCGCGGCGCCGCCGCTCGAGCGTTTCCTCCAGGGAGCGCACGGCGACGTTGCGCGTCTCGCTCTCCTCCATCTCCAGGAGGATCCTTTCATCGAGGGCGGCGCGCTCCTTCCTGCACCCCTCGATCTCGTGCAGCATCGCCTGGTACTCCTTGTTTGTCTTCACGTCGAGGAGCTGAGCCTGATACTTGGTGATCTTCGTCTCGATCCCCATCAGCTCCATCTCCAAGCGTCTGCGGTCCTTGCCGAGCTCCTGGACGCGCCCCCGTTCGATCTCGATGTCTTTCTGCGCGGCGAGCAGCTCCTTCTCGAGCCGGGCCACCTCGACGGGGATGGCGCCGACCTTCTCCTGCACCGCCTCGATTTCCGAGATGATGTCCTGCACGCGCACCAGGCGCTTCATGTCGTCGTTCATGATCTCGATCCACCGGGCACAAAAAAAGGGGTGCCTCCCGAAGGAAGCACCCCGGGGGCGGTCCGCCCGCGGGACAGACCGCGGGGGCGGCCGGGCCAGGCCGACCTCGCGATCGACAGGGTCACTGGCGGACTCTTCATCACGGGACGCCCCTGGGAGAATCGCTTCGCCGAAGAAGCGGGATTATACCACGCGCGTGTTACCATCCCGCGCCCGTCGCAGCGCGCGCTCCTGGCCCGTCCGGGGAACCGCCGCCCATGAAAAAAGACGACAACGAAACCCGCGCTCCTTCCGGCACGCCCCGGCCGGCGCGCCGCGCCTTTCCCCTGCACACCCAGATCCTGATCGGGATGGTGGCGGGCGGGACTCTCGGGCTCATCGCGCATCATGCCTTCGAAGGACGCGCCGGGCTGCAGTGGTCCATCGACAACATCAGCTACCCCCTCGGCCAGATCTTCCTCCGACTGATCTTCATGGTCGTCATCCCGCTGATCCTCTCGGCGATCATCCTCGGTGTGGCCGAGCTGGGGGACGTGCGCAGGCTGGGGCGCATCGGGCTCAAGACCCTCCTATTCACCCTCGCCCTGAGCAGCGTGTCGGTGCTCATCGGCGTCGGGCTGGCGAACATCATCCGCCCAGGGGTGGGGCTTTCGGAGCCGGCGCACAGAGCGCTCGAGGCGATCGGTCGATCGGCCGGCCCGGTCAGGGAGCCTCCCCAGCCGAAGACGGGCCTGCAGATCGCTCTCGATCTCATTCCCGAAAACCCCGTCGAAGCGATGGTCAACGCCTTTCGCGGCGACATGATCGCGGTCATGGTGTTCGCCCTGGTGATCGGCGTCGCGGTGACCCTCATCGACCGCACCGCCGTCGAACCGCTTCTGGCCTGGCTGCGGGCCGTCTACGAGGTGGTCCTGAAGGTCATCGGACTGGCCATGCGTCTGGCGCCGCTCGGCGTGGCGGCGCTCCTGTTCACCATCACGGCGCGCCTCGGCCCCAAATCAGTGACCCTCCTCGGTCTGTACGTCGTCACCGTCCTCCTCGGTCTTGCGCTGCACCAGGCGGTGACCTACTCCCTCCTGATCCGGTTCGTGGCCCGCCTCTCACCATGGCGGTTCTTCAGGCGGATCGAGGACGTCGTGCTCACCGCCTTCTCCACGTCCTCCAGCAACGCGACGCTCCCCGTGACTCTGCGCGTGGCCGAAGAGGAGCTGGGGATCCCCCGATCGATCGGCGGTTTCGTTCTGACCCTGGGGTCGACCCTCAACCAGAACGGCACCGCGCTCTACGAGGGCGTCACCGTCCTGTTCCTGGCGCAGTTCTACGGCATCCACCTGTCGGTCGGCGCGCAGGTCACCGTGGTCCTGCTGTCGATCCTCTCCGGCATCGGCACGGCCGGCGTGCCCGGCGGATCGCTTCCCCTCGTCATGGCGCTGCTGGTGACCATCGGAATCCCGGCGCACGCGATCGGCATCATCCTCGGTGTCGATCGAATCCTCGACATGTGCCGCACGGTCCTGAATGTGACGGGAGACGTGACCGTCGCCGCCTGCGTGGCCCGGTCCGAGGGCCACATCCTGAAACCCTGATTGACATAGCAAAACGCATGGTATCCTCTCCGAATCCCACGGAGCGGACGGCATGGCGCGCACGGCGGACGTGGTCATCATCGGCGGCGGGATCCAGGGGGCGTCCATCGCCTATCACCTGACCCGAAGCGCCGGAACGGACGTCGTGGTCCTCGAGAAGGACACCCTGGCGTCCGGCTGCAGCGGTCGCACCGGCGGGATGATCCGGCAGCACTACTCGACCGATCTCGTCACCGAGATCGCCCGGCAGGGGCGCGACTTCTTCGCGACGTTCGACGCCGTCGTGGGCGGACACTCCGGCTGGGTGCAGTGCGGTCTCGTCTACATGGTCACGGACAAGGACGTGGAGGCGCTCGAGCACAATATCGCCCTCGGGCGGAGGCACGGCGTGCCCACGCGCCTGATCGACGAGACCGAGGCGCGGGAGCGCGTGCCGGGCTTGAACACCGAGGGCGCCGTCAGGTTCGGGTTCGAGGAGAACGCCGGATACGGCGACGGTTACGGCTCGACCGTCGCCTTCGCCGGCCGCGCGAAGGAGAGGGGCGCGACGATACTCCAGAACACGCCGGCGACCGGTCTCGTCCTGGACAACGGCCGGATCGCGGGCGTCGTCACGCCTCACGAGACCATCGCGACCCGCACGGTCGTCAACGCGGCCGGACCCTGGGCCGACCGGGTCGGACGGTGGGTCGGCCTCGAGCTTCCCCTCAGGCTCGAGCTGATCGAGGAGGCGGTCATCCGTGTGCAGGCGCCCGACACGTATCCTATCGACACGCCGAGCGTCTACGATTTCGTCAACGGCCTGTCCTTCCGGCCCGAGGGGACCGGCCACACGGTCGTCGCCGAAGGCAGCTCCTACTTCAAGGGCAGCCTCGACCCCGACGCCTATCCCACGCAACCCTCCGATCGCTACATCGAGGATGTCTCGGTCCGGCTGGCCCGCGCCATGCCGCGCCTGGCGAGCGGCACGCCGAGGGGCGGGTGGGCGGGACTTCTCGAGGGGACACCCGACTTCCACCCGGTGATGGGAACCGCGCCCGGGGTCGAGGGGCTGATCCTCTGCTACGGCTTCTCGGGGCACGGTTTCAAGGAGGCCCCGGTGACCGGCCGCCTCATCGCGGAGCTGATCCTGAGCGGGACGCCGAGCCTGGACATCACACCCCTGTCCTTCGAGCGCTTCGCCAGAGGACAGCTCCTCCGATCGATGTACAAAGACGACCCGATCATGGCCTGAGAATGACGGGCACGGGCACCCCCCACGCGTTCGACGTCGTCGTCATCGGCGGCGGACACAACGGTCTGGTGACCGCGGGGTTCCTCGCCCGCGCCGGCCTCCAGGTCTGCGTCCTGGAGCGCCGCGGCCTGGTCGGCGGCGCCTGCGTCACCGAGGAGATCGCGCCCGGATTCCGCGCCTCGACCGCCGCCTACATCGCCAGCATGATGCGTCCGGAGGTCATCCGCGAGCTGGGCCTTTCGAAGTACGGCCTGAGGATGACGCCGTGCGACCCGCTCCTGTTCGTTCCCAGCCGCAGCGGCCGGCCGCTGTTCATGTACCAGGACGCCCGCAGGACCGCGGCCGGGATCGAAGCGATCTCGGCGCGCGACGCCCGCGCCTATCTCGAGTTCGACGCCGAGATCAAGAGGCTGGCGGCGTATCTGGAGGTGTTCTTCCTGGAGCCGCCCCCGGCGCTCGACCACGGACTGGCGTCGCTCAAGGACCTGGCCCGTCTCGGCCTGCGCATGCGCAGGCTGACCGAGGAGGACGCGGGGCGTCTGATGCAGTTCCTGACCGCCAGCGTCGTGGACCTCGTGGACGCGCGCTTCGAGACCGACGAGGTGAAGAACCTGATCGGCTGCTCCAACGTCCTCGGGGCGCACAACGGACCGATGACCCCCTGCTCCGCCTCCGGCCTGATGTTCCACAGCATGTCGGGAGGGGACGAGGTGTCCCAGGGTTACATGGGGCACGTGCACGGCGGGATGGGGACGATCAGCGAGGCGCTCGCGAAGGCCGCCCGCTCGTTCGGGGCCGTCATACGGACCGGCGCCGAAGTGGCGCGGATCACGGTGGCCAACGGCCGGGCCACGGGTGTCGTACTGGCGTCAGGGGAGGAGATCCGCGCCCGGGCCGTAGCCAGCAACGCCGATCCCAAGCGCACCTTCCTGAAGCTCCTGGAGGAGCGCCAGGTCGAGGGGCGCTTCCTCGAGGACGTCCGGCGGATCAAGATGGCGGGCCCGTGCGCCAAGATCAACTTCGCCTTGTCCACGGCACCCGTCCTGACCCAATGGCCGAAGGGAATCCTGTCGCCCGCCGAGAAGTCCGACTTCACGGTGTGCCACGGCGTCGATTACCACGAGCGGGCCTGGGACGAGTGCAAGCACGGCATGTCCTCGAGCGAGCCGTACGTCGATTGCGTGGTGCCGACCCACATCGACCCGACCCTGGCCCCAGAGGGCCGGGCCGTCCTGACCGCCTTCGTGCAGTACGCCCCCTATCATCTTAATAACGGCGACTGGGCGACCGAGCGCGACCGGCTCGCCGACCGGGTGACCGACACCATCGACGAGGTCGCGCCCGGCTTCAAGCGGTCGATTCTGGAGCGCGATATCCTGTCGCCGGTCGACCTCGAGAGCCGCTTCGGGTTGACGGAGGGGAATATCTTCCACGGCGACCTGAACCTGGGCCAGCTCTTCCTCGGTCGCCCCGTGCCAGGCTGGGCCCGCTACCGCACCCCCGTGCGCGGTCTCTACCTGTGCGGCGCCGGGGTCCATCCCGGAGGGGGCGTCACCGGGGCGCCGGGCTACAACGCCTCGCGGCAGATCCTCAAGGACTGGAAGACGAAGCAGCTGCGCTGAGGCGCGCGGCGCTCTCTCTCACTCTCTCACGAGGGGCCGCGTCAGGCAGGTCGGCCCCCCCGATCCCTTCAGGGAGATCTCCCTCCCCTCGTACACGGTGACCTCGCACCCGGCTGTCTCGAGCAGGCGCCTGGTCCGGGGGTTTCCCTGCAGCATGATGCACCGGCCGGGTGCCGTGGCCAGGACGTTGCAGCCCATCGAGGCGAACTCCTCGTCGGGGACTTCGAGAATCTCGGTGCCGCGGGTCAGCAGCCACTGCCGGAACGGAGCCGGCAGGAGCCGGGAGTACGCGAGGACGAGATCGATGTCGATCGGGCTCAGCAGCGACATGAGATGGAGTACGTCGTCCGGACCGCTCCAGTGCGGCAGGGGCACCGGGATCAGATCGTCCACCCCGCCCCCCAGGATCTCCCGGAGCTGGCGGATCCCCTCTCCATTCGTCCGGTATCCCTGACCGACCGCCACCGTCCTCGCGTCGAGGAAGACCACATCTCCCCCTTCCAGCCTGCCTTCATCCTCGATGCGACCCGCGATCGGGATTCCCGCCGCTTCGAAATAGCGGGCGGCGGCCCTGGGCTCGTGGCGGCGTTGCGCCTTCCCCATGTTGCACAGGATCGCGCCCCGCTCCGACACGACGACGGCGTCGCGGACGTAGATCGAATCCAGGCCGGTCTCGTCGTCGCGCGGCAGAAACAGGATCTCGGCCCCGGACCCGCAGAGGAGCTCGGCGAAACGCTCGTGCTCCGCGGCCGCCTTGCGGAGATCGGGGCGGGCGGTGAAGCGGAGGTCCCGCCACTGCGCCTCGATCCGGCGCTCGTCCACGAAGGCGTCCTGCGGACGCTTGAGGATGAGGCGGCGGATTGACGCGACCTCGGAGAGACCGCCTGTCCTGCTCATGCCCTCCCCCGCCATGACGAGAGTCCTGCACCCGCAGGGGTTCTGAGGTGGGCCCACCTGGATTCGAACCAGGGACCAACTGATTATGAGTCAGCTGCTCTTACCAGACTGAGCTATGGGCCCGGCTGACGAGACGACGACATTATAGCGAAGCCGCCACGACCGCCGCCTGCGCGGTCTCTCTCGCGATGGGGTCTTGTGCTCCTTGTTCCCGGGAGGCCGCCTGTGCAAGGATACGCCCCGCGCCGGAACTTCGGAGGGCGGAGGCACGCGATGGACAATTCCCGCAGGGGCGGAGGCGAGGATCTCAATCTCTGGAACATCGTGTCGCGGCAGTTCGACAAAGCCGCCGCGACCCTGGACGTCCCGAAAGGGCTGCTCGACCAGATCAAGGCCTGCAACGCGGTCTACTACATGCAGTTCCCGGTGCGCATCGGGGACCGCTACGAGCTCTTCCAGGGCTGGCGCGCCGAACATTCGCAGCACCGCAAGCCGACCAAGGGCGGCATCCGCTACAGCGAGATGGTGACGCAGGAGGAGGTCATGGCGCTCGCGGCGCTCATGACCTACAAGTGCGCCATCGTCGACGTGCCGTTCGGAGGATCCAAGGGGGGCATCTGCTTCAGCCCCAAGAAATACACCCGCGAGCAGGTGGAGCACATCACACGCCGCTACACGGCCGAGCTCGTGCGCAAGAACTTCATCGGCCCCGGAATCAACGTGCCGGCGCCGGACCTGGGGACCGGCGAGCAGGAGATGGCCTGGATCGCCGACACCTACGAGGCGTTGACGTCGGGGCAGGTCGACTCGCTCGCCTGCGTGACCGGCAAGCCGGTGACGCAGGGGGGCATCCGCGGACGCAAGGAAGCCACCGGTCGCGGCGTGCAGTACGGCATCCGCGAGGCGTTCAAGATCAAGGCCGACATGAAGAAGCACGGTCTGACCGGGGGCCTCGAAGGGAAGCGCGTGGCGATCCAGGGGTTCGGGAACGTCGGGTACCACGTCGCGAAGTTCCTGTCCGAGGAGGACGGCTGCCGCATCATCGCGATCGGCGACGTGGCCGGCGGTGTCTTCAGCGCCGACGGACTGAACATCGCGAACCTGTCGGAATACCGCGACAAGACCGGCGGCCTGAAGGGGTTCCCTGGCGTCCGGGATTTGGGAGGGCCGCGCGACGTCCTGGAGATCGAGTGCGACCTCCTGGTCCCCGCCGCCCTGGAGAATCAGATAGCGCTCGACAACGTCGACCGGATCAAGACGAAGATGATCGCCGAGGCGGCCAACGGCCCCACGACGGTCGGGGCCGACGAGAAGCTGATCAAGCGCGGTGTCCTGATCGTCCCCGACATCTACCTGAACGCCGGTGGCGTCACCGTCTCCTACTTCGAGTGGACGAAGAACCTGTCCCACATCCGTTACGGGCGCATGGAAAAGCGTCTGGACGAGATCTACCGGGACAAGCTCGTCTCCACCATCGAGCAGGTCACGGGGAAGCCGGTGCCGGACAAGCAGAGGCGCGACCTGCTGAGGGGGGCCGACGAGGTGGACCTGGTCAACTCCGGCCTGGAGGGGACGATGCAGAACGCCTACCGGGAAATCCGCGAGGCCCTCGACAAGGACCCGCGCGTCGAGGACCTGCGCACGGCCGCCTTCGCCGTGGCCATCGGCAAGGTGGCGCGCAGCTACATGGAGCTGGGTGTCTTCCCCTGAACCCCGCCCGCGGCCGACTCAGTTGACCGGCCCCGTGCCGGCGTCCTCTTCCACGACACCCGACTGCTGCTCCAGCGACTGCTGGATGAACAGCGCCTGCTGCAGCTCGCGCTGCGCCTTGTCGAGCTCTCCCAATTTCGAGTAGGCGCGATACAGATTCAGGTAGGGAAAGTGACGCGGCTCGTAGCGCGGCGCCTTCTTGGCCAGCTCCAGCCACGGGATCGCCTGATCGACCTGCCCCATGTGGATCAGGTAGGAGCCGATGTCGTTGTAAGGGTTGCCGAATCCGGGATCGAGCGTGATGGCGATCTTGCACTGCTCGATCGCGTCCTCGTAGCGCCCCTTCTGGCTGTAGGTCCAGCCCAGAAACGTGTGGGCCTCGGCGGTCGGGCACTCGGCGATCGAGGCCTGGTACAGGCGGACCGCCTCGTCGAGCCGTCCCGCCATCTGCCGCTCGTACGCCTCCCGCAGGATGCGAACGGCGTGGCCGAGCCTCTTCTCGTCACTCAAGGTGTTCCCCCTCCACGGGCCGGCTCCATCCTAGCGGCGCTCGTCGCCTTCGTCAACGCGCCTGGCGCTCTGTCTTCACGTCCTCGAGTGGCGGGGCGGGCCGCCGCCCCGCCGGCCCCGAACACGAGGGCATTTCCGGATGCTAAGATACGCGATTCGAACGGAGGCTTCCGATGACGATCGCATGCAGTGTCTTCGGCTCCAGGAACCCCGGCGCGTGGCGCCCGCACCGCCTCGTGGTGCTCGCCGTCCTGACCCTTGTCGCGACGGCTTGCGCGCAGCGGCCTGTGCCGGGCACGCGCGGCGGGAACGGGGCGACGGCGGCCTCCTTCGCCGAATTCGCCTCGCGGTTCACGGGCGACTCGCTCGCCCTGTCCCCTCCGTCCGCCACCCTCGCCGGCCTCCACCGGCACCGCGACCCGGAGACGGGCCGGGAGATCGATCTCGACCGTGAGCTGGACGACGTCTCGGCGGAGGGCACGGCCGGGAAAGTGCGGTACTACCGGGGCACGCTCGAGGCGCTCGACCGCGAGTTTCCGGCGGAGTCCCTGCCGGAGCAGGAGCGCATCGACCGCGGCATCATCGCGGCGCAGTGCCGCCTGGCCCTCCTCGATCTCGAGCGGGTGCGGTCGATGGAGACGAACCCCACCACCGCGGTCGAGTCGATCGGCACGGCGCTGTTCTTCCCGGTCGTGTTCGAGTACGCCCCGGCGGCGGACCGGGGGGCCGACATCCTGGCCCGCCTCGAGAAGCTGCCCGCCTTCGTCGACGGGGCGATCGCGGCTCTCAAGAGCAGCGCCCCGATCTACACGGAGGTCGCGATCGAGGAGAACGACGGCAACCGGGACGTGATCCAGAACGCCCTGCCGGCCCTGTTCGAGAAGGGCTCTCCCCTCCGGGCGCAGTTCGAGACGAAGAGCGCGGAAGCGCTGCGGGCGGTCGACCGCCTGGGGCGATTCCTGTCGGATGATCTCAAGAAGCGATCGACCGGAGACTGGCGGCTCGGCGGAGCGCTCTACCGCGAGAAGTTTGCCGCCTACTTCCAGGAGGACCTCGACCCCGGAGCGGTCCTGAAGGAGGCGGAGGACGGCGTGCGGCGCGTCCGTTCCGAGATGCTGGCGCTCGCGGCGCCGCTGCATGACCAGTGGTATGCCGGACACGACGGTCACAAGACCCTGAAGGATCAGGAGGCGCGCGCGAACACCATCGTGCGCGAGACCCTCGATCGCATCGGGCGCGAGCACCCGGCGCGCGACCAGCTCTCCCAGGCGATCGGCCGTGACGTCCAGGAGATCGCCGGATTCCTGGAATCGCACGCGATCCTGACGATGACCCGGCATGACAATTTGTCGATTATCGAGACCCCGCCGTTCCTGCGGGGCATCTACAGCGTCGCCGGGCTGAACGCCGCCCCGCCCCTCGAGCCGGCCTTGAAGTCGCTCTACTACGTCACGCCGATCCCGGGCGCGTGGCCCGCCGAGAAGGCCGAGGCGAAGCTGCGCGAGTACAACCGCTACAAGCTCCTGCTCCTGTCGCTGCACGAGGCGCTGCCGGGACACTACACGCAGCTCGAGTACGCCAACCGCGTGCAGCCGGAGTGGCGCAGGCTCCTGCGCAGCGTTTACGGGAACAACGCCTACATCGAAGGCTGGGCCCAGTATGCCGAGGAGACCATGCTGGAGCAGGGCTTCCACGACGGCGGCGACCCGCGCATGGCGCTGACGTTCCGGAAGGAGGAGCTGCGGGTCCTGGCGAACGCCATCCTGGACGTGAAGCTGCATACGCTCGGGATGACCGATCAGGAGGCTCTCGATCTGATGATCAAGGACACCTTCCAGGAGAAACCGGAGGCCGAGGGGAAGCTGCGGCGGGCCAAGCTGTCCTCGACCCAGCTCCCGACGTACTTCGTCGGCTGGCAGGCCTGGCGCCGGCTGCGCCGGGACGCGCAGGCGGAGCGCGGCGCGGCCTTCGACCTGCGCGCTTACCACGACGCGGTGCTTTCGTACGGGGCGATCCCGATGGGCGCCCTGCGCCGTCTGGTCATCAAGGGGACTGTCGCCTCGCGGGCTGCCGCGCCCGGCGACGGGGGGTGACCGCGCCGCGCGTCCTCCTCGTCCGGTACCAGTCGGCCCTCTTCCTTCTCCTCGCCGCCTGTGGCGCACCGTCCAGCGCACCCGGCCTGGACGCTCGCGTCCTTCTGGTTTCGGACCGGGGCGGCTCGTACCGTATCTACGAGGAGATCGACCGGGGGAACGCGCGGCCCGTCGCGATCGCCGAGTCGGCGAGCCCGCACGCCGACACGATGCCGGCCCGCCTTCCCGACGGCGGCGTCGTCTTCGTCTCCGACCGGGACGGCACCCCGGCGATCTATCTGGCTCCACCTCGAGGCGGGGTCCGGCGCCTGACATCCGACTCGGGTCCCTCCGAGGTCTCGGCGCCCGCTCCCCTGGGTCGGAACCGTATCGTATTCGCAGGCATCGACGCCGGCGCGCCGAAAGACTCCCGGCGCGATCTCTACACGATACGTCTCGATGGCGGCGACCTGCGCCGGCTGACGCGCCACGCCGCGGACGACGCGGAGCCTTGGGGCACCGCGGACGGCCGCACCGTCGTCTTCGTCTCGGACCGCACGGGTGCGCCGCGGGTGTGGCTGATTCCCGACGTGGAGGCCCCGGATCCCGATTCGGGCGCCGTCTGTCTCACCGAGACCCGGCCGCACGTCCCGCCGGATTCGGGCGGGACCGGAGACTTCGCGGACCACGGACCGGTGCCTCTCCCGGACGGTTCTTTCGTCTTCGGCCGCGAGCCCGAGGGTCGTGTCTCGCAGATCTTTCAGGTGAGTCGCGAGGGGGCGCGCGCCGGACTGCGGCAGATCACCGACCCGCTCACGCTGCCGTACGGTGCCTCCGAGCCGGTCGTTCTCGATGAGCGGACGATCCTGCTGGTGGCGGGACCGGCGGGGGGCAAGGACAGGCGAAGCGGGGGGGGCCGCTTCGCCGTGTATCGAATCGCGCTGGGAGGCTTCAACCTCGCTCGCGTGACGCGCGACCAGGCGCCTTACAGCGACTTCACACGCCGCCTGGCCGGCCGTTGAGCGGATCGACTCCGCTTCCGCGGATCAGGCGCCCGTGGCGCCGCGCACGTTCGCGGCGCGCAGTCCCTTGGGGCCCTTTTCGACCTCGAAATCGACCATCGTTCCCTGCTCGAGGTCGTCGAAGTTCATCCCGACGAGACCCGAGCGGTGAAAGAACACTTCCTTGCCGTCGTTCCCGCGGATGAAGCCGAAACCGCGATCCCGAACGACCTTCGCAATAGTGCCGCGCGCCATACACACTCCCCTCACAGGTGCTACGACAGGACGGTCTGCTTGCAAACCTGACTTGCAAAAGCGAGGCCCTGACCCATGGGGCCAGCCCTTCCCGGCCACAGACCGCCCGACGCCAATTGAAGGGGACGACTGTGCTGATTGAGAAACTCTAGGGGGGGGATCTCGTCGGTGTCAATCCCCCCGAACGCGATTAGGGTAAAGACCCCAAGCGTCCGGGGGAGATCAGATTTCCAGCTCGGCGGGCGACAGCACCGGCGCGCGACACGTGCCGGCCTCGCACAGGTACGCGGCGGATCGTCCCTCGATGGGAGACTTGCCAGCCAGAACGGGGAGCGCCCGCTCCGCCCCCGCGACCGCGGGATCGGCGAGGGCGAGAACGCTGTTCGGATCGTAGGAGTCACGGAGCGCCTGCAGGAACGCGCGCACGCCGGGATCGTGACGGGGTCCGGCGAGAACGATCGTGCGCGTCCCGGCGAGGTGCTGGTCGGCGGCGCACAGCATCATTCCGAAGGCGGACGGGAAGCGCTCCATCCGGTCGCGGTAAAGGCGGAGCGTCTCGCCGGCTTTCGTCAGGAGCGACGCGTCGCCGGTCAGAGCGCTCAGGCGCTGGAGGGCCAGGGCGGCGACCGAGGCGCCGGCGGGAACGGCGCCGTCGTTGCCTTCACGTGTCCGCGCGATCAGCGTCTCGTGATCGCTCGCCGTGAAATAGAAACCGCCGCCGCGTTCGTCCCAGAACCGATCGACCAGGCGGGAGGCCATGAGGCGCGCCTCGTCGACCCAGGCGGCGTCGAACGTCGTCTCGTAGAGATCGAGGAACGCCGCCAGGAGAAACGCGTGATCGGTCAGGTAGGCGGGATGGCGCGCCTCCCGATCCATGAAGGAATGCAGCAGGCGGCCGTCACGCACCATGCGATCGAGCACCAGTCGGGCGGCCCGTCCCGCCGCGTCGGCCCAGCGTGGTTCGTCCAAAACGCGCGATCCGAACGCCAGCGCCGAGATCATCAGGCCGTTCCAGTCGGCCAGGATCTTCTCGTCGCGCCCCGGACGAACGCGTCCTTCCCGGCTCTTGAGGAGTCTCGCGCGGGCCGACGCCATGCGCAGCCGGAGCTCCCCCTCCTCCATGCGCAGGTCGGAGCCGACCTGCGCCATCGACCGCGCCAGGTGCGGGATGCTCCGGCCCTGCTCGAAGTTCCCTCCCGGGACGATCCCGTAGACGTTGCAGAACAGGGCGGCCTCCTGCTGGCCGAGCACCTGCGCGATCTCCTGCGGTGTCCAGACGTAGTACTTCCCCTCCTCCCCCTCGCTGTCGGCGTCGAGACTCGAGTAGAACCCGCCCTCGGGCGAGGTCATCTCCCGCAGCACCCACTCGAACGTGTCGCGCGCCACCTCCTTGAAGAACGCCGCGGTCGCGGGTCCGCCCGACGGCAGCGCGGCCGAGACCCCCAGGCGTCCTACCGCCTGCGCCGCCTCCAGGTAGACGCGCGACAGGAGCGCGTTGTCATACAGCATCTTTTCGAAATGCGGCACGAGCCACTTCGCGTCCACCGCGTAGCGGTGAAATCCGCCGCCGAGCTGATCGTGAATGCCGCCGCGGGCCATCTTCTCGAGACTGAGGACGGCCATGCGCAGCGCTTCGGGGTTGCCGGCGCGGCGGTGGTAGCGCAACAGGAAGGAGACGTCCATGCTGTGCGGAAATTTCGGCGCCCCGCCGAATCCCCCTTCCTCGTTGTCGAACCGTCCCGCCAGGTCGCCGAACGCCCGGTTGAGGACCGACGGCGTGAGCCGCTGCGCCGAGGGGGTCATCTCGGAGAGGCGCGCGATCTGCGCCGCCACCTCGTCCGCCATGCGCCTCACGTCGTCCTTCTTCGATCGATAGGCGTCGGCGGCGGATCGCAGGACGTCCGCGAAGCCGGGCCGGCCCCAGCGCGAGGCCGGCGGGAAATAAGTGCCGGCAAAGAACGGCTTCAGCTCGGGCGTGAGGAACACGGAGTTCGGCCAGCCCCCCTGTCCGGTGAGCATCTGGGTGGCGGCCATGTAGATCTCGTCGAGATCCGGCCTCTCCTCCCGATCCACCTTGATGTTCACGAACAGCTCGTTCATCAGGAGGGCGACGCTGTCGTCCTCGAACGACTCGCGCTCCATCACGTGGCACCAGTGACACGAGGAGTACCCGATGGACAGGAAGATCGGCCGGTCCTCCTCCCGGGCGCGCCGCAGCGCCTCCTCGCCCCAGGAGTACCAGTCGACCGGATTGTGGGCGTGCTGCCTCAGGTACGGGCTGGTCTCCCGCGCCAGCCGGTTCTCGCGCTTCGCTTCAGCCATGGAGCGCCAAGGCTACAGGAGCGGGGCGGCCTGTGCAAGGGTCCGTATCGCGCAGGAGACCTTCAGCCGGACCGCGTGGCGGGCGCGCAGCGGGGTGTGGCTCATGCTCCCTCGCGCGGGATAAGGGGCTGCCATGTCACACGCATGGCGCGGCTCGAAATCGCCACACCCCGCTGCGCGCCCGCCACGCACGTCCCGAGCGCCCCCACGGTTGCGGACCGATGCGAATGACCACTCCTTCCGAGCTAGCCCGGAAGGGCAGCGATCGTCAGTCGCGAGCAGTGACTTGGCTGCGGATCCCTTTTTGCTTGGAACGACGGGCGGGACCTCCGCGCGGTGGGTCGACCTCGGGCCCGACGAGCCGCGGCGGGCTCGCAGCGCGGTGTGGCGATTTCTCGCCGCGCCATGCGTCCGACCCGAGCGCCCGTTACGCCTCGCGAGCGAGCATGAGCCGCACCGCGCTGCGAGCCCGCCGCGGCTCTCGTGGGCGGGTGTCAGGCGGCCTTCGAGGAGAGGGCCCGCACGACGTCGGCCGTCACGTCCCGGCCGCCACGGCAGTTGGTGATGAGGGTGGAGACGGTCCAGATGGGGCCCCAGGGAATGCCCCACCAGCCGCACAGGAGAGAAATGAGGGAGTAGGCGGCGCCCTTGCGGAACGCGCTCTCGTCCCCCTTGATGAACTGGATGTCGGAGACCCTCTTGAAGGTGAGGACGACGATCGAGATGCAGTACTGGAAGATCACGAACCGGCCGCCTCTCTCGATCTCGTGACGCAGCTGGTCCGGAGACAGGGTCTCGATCCCCTTGATCTTCATTCCGACAACTCCGCCGCGTCGCGGCCGGTTCCGCTCATGCCTCGACCGGGACCGGACCGTCGAACACCGTGAAACGCAGCGTCGTGTTACCGACGCGGATCAGGTCGTTGTGCTGCACGTTGCGGCGCGTCAGACGGACGCCGTTCACGAACGTGCCGTTCCTGCTGGCGAGGTCCTGGACGGCGTACTGCCGCTCGCGGATGATCACGACCGAAGCGTGCTTGCGCGACACCTTGTCGTCGTCCAGGACGATGTCGCATTCCTTGCGCCCGATCGTGTACGTTCCGATGCCGGTGATGTCGAACGACTTCCCCTTCAGATCTCCTTCGATCACCGTGAGGTAGATCGATTTCCCGCCCAGGGCCGACGGCTTGCTCAGGACCCTCTGCGCCGGCGACTCCAGGGCCGTCTCGTCGACGGCGCCCGCGCCGGACACGAGGAGAGCGCGCGCTCCGGCCTCACCCTCCGCCAGGCGCCTGCCGATCTCGCGCGCGGCCACGACGGCCCCCGCGGCGGCGGTGCCACGAGTTCGATCCGTTCCTGGGCAGATCATGCCGCCGCCGGTGGTGCCGCCGGGTGTGTTGATCCCGCCGGGGGAGGGAGGGCGCGCCGGAGGCTTGGGGCGGCCGACCGGCAGCTCCTTGCGAATCAGCCACGCGCCGGTCGAGCGGCGCACCTTTGCGTTCTGGTCCTTGGCGCGATCCATCGGTGTCCTCATCGTCCTCTCCATCAGTGGGAGTCCTGCCAGTCGAGCCTGAGATTGTTCTTCCCGGTTGAGCGCTGCTCGCCCGTGAGCAGCGCGACCTCGTTCTTCGTGACGGTTCCGGTGATCCTGGACTTCACGAGCAACCCGCCCTTGTCCTCGAGGAGCCGGACCTCGACGCCGTGCCTGCCCGCGGGGACGGACAGGACGTGCGTGACGGTCCCCGACTTGCCCTTCTGAGCCTCGAACGGCTTCGACAGGACCGTCTTGCCGTCCACCAGCACGACCAGACGCCCGCCCTTCATCCGGTGCTTCACCTCGAGCCTGATCCTTCCGTTCGGGCGATCCAGCGGGACGAGGCTGGCGTTCTGCGACTTGGCGGCGCGCGCCTGCCGTGCCGCCTGGACGACGCGGCCCATCTCGGACGGCCCCGCGTAGGTCATGGCGCAGATCGCCTTGATCGGCCTGTCGGGCTGGAGCGTCTCCGCCGTCTCAATCTCCTGGCGCGCCGTCTTCAGGTCGTCCCGCGCCGCGCCGATCGCCTGGCGCGGGTTGCCGATCCACCCTCCGGCGCGTTCCGGCGCCACCGGCACCGAGGTCCCCGCGATGCTGACCGAACCCCGCGCCGTCACGGGCGCCTTCTCCGAGACCGAACGCTTCCCGGGGTTTTCGTCGAGCAGGACGCTGTTCCCGAGCGGGCCGTGGAACAGGGTGACGATGCCCCAGTTCACGCCGATCAGGGCGAGCACCAGGAACGCCACCAGCGCCCCCAGGCGCCACTGGCTGGTGAGGGTGAACCAGGGGGACGCCACGAACGGCTGGTCCTGGCCCTCCTCGGCGGTGTTGCTCCCCGTCTCCGCGTCCGGCGCCTCCTGCCGCGCCAGGGGCGCCAGCGCGGCAATCATCTCCTGGCCTGTCTGGTAGCGCTGCGCCGGATCCTTGGCGAGCGCCTTCTCGAGGATCGGATCGAAATCGGGCGACACATCGCTGTTCGACTCGCTGGGCGGCTCGGCCGGCTGCGTGGAGATCCGGTACAGGACCTCGGAGACGCTCTCCCCCTCGAACGGCGCCTTGCCAGTCAGGAGCTGGTGGAGAATGACTCCCAGCGCGAAGAGATCGGAGCGGCCGTCGACCTGCCCTCCCTTGAGCTGCTCGGGCGACATGAATCCGGGCGAGCCGACGAACTGATCGGAGCGCGTCAGATCCGATCCCGCCAGCCGCGCCACACCGAAATCGGTGATCTTCACCCGCCCCTGCTCCGTGATCAGGACGTTGGCGGGCTTGATGTCCCGGTGCACGATGCCGCTCCGGTGGGCGTAATCGAGCGCCGCGGCGATCTGCTGGACGATGGCGACCGCGTCCCCTCCGGTCAGCGGCGCGCGGGACAGGATCACTTTCTTGAGATCCTGGCCCGGGACGTGCTCCATGACGATGTAGGGGCACCGCGTCGCGGGGTCCTGCCCGATGTCGTGCACCGCCACGATGTTCGGGTGGATGAGGGCGCCCGCCGCCTGCGCCTCGCGCAGGAACCGCTCGCGGTACTGCCCGGCCTCTTCGTCGGACAGATCCGGCCTGATGGTGATGACCTTGAGGGCGACGTTCCGGCCGATCACGGGGTCGCGGGCAAGGTAGACCTTGCCCATGCCCCCCTGGCCGAGCGTCGACTCGATGGTGTAACGGCCGATGCGCGAGCCCGGCTCGCCCGTCGGCGGGCCCGAGGGAGCCGCCCCGGCGGCCGATTCCTCTCCGGCCGCGGCGGCATCCTGGCCGTCGACCTGCCCGTCTGCGCGGTCGACCTGCTTCTTCGATTTTCGCTTCTTCTTTTCGAACATGCGAGCCTGCTCCGCGAACCGCTCGGAATATATGGGCCGCATCGTTCGCGGGCAAGGTTCAAGCCCGCGACCGGCAAGGCTTTCCACGAAGGGGACACGCGAGCGTGGCGCGGCCGTCAACCGTCCGTCAGGAAGCGGGGGGAAAGACCTCCCAGTCCCGTCCTGGCACCCGCGGCGTCACCCCGGCTGGCGTTCCACGGTATGAAGATGTAGGATCGGGTCGATCCCGGGTTTCGGAGGTACGAGATGGCTGTGCGGAAATTGCCCGCGGAGCGCCCGCGCCCGAAGACCGCGGCCCCCGGCGTGAACCCCGACCTGTTCCTCAAGCTCTACGAGAAAATGCTCAGGGCCTACTTCGTCGAGGAGCAGTGCCGCATCTTCGTGCGCGCCGGCAAGTGCTCGTTCTACGCCTCGGCGCGCGGGCACGAGAAGGTGCAGATCGCGGTCTCCATGCTGTTGCAGCCCGGACGGGACTGGTTCTTCCCCTATTATCGCGAGAAGGCGCTCATGGTCGGGCTGGGGATGCCGCTCGACGAGATCTTCCAGGGGATGCTGTCGCGCGAGGGGGACACCAATTCCCTCGGCCGGAACATGTCGGAGCACTTCTCCTCCCGCGCCCTGCGCGTCGTCTCGCCGACCGCCTGCACCGGCACGCAGTTCCTGATCGCCGTCGGGATGGGAATGGCGGTCAAGGCGGACCAGAAGGACGAGATCGTGTACGTCTCGGGTGGCGAGGGATCGACGTCCGAAGGGGAATTCTTCGAGGCGGTCAACAAGGCGCAGCACGACCGGCTGCCGGTCCTGTTCCTGATCCAGAACAACGGCTACGCCATCAGCGTGCCGCAGGAGCAGCAGACGCACTCGCAGATCTACCAGGTGGCGGCCGGATTCGGCATGAAATCGGTGCGCGTCGACGGCACCCGTTTCACCGAGATGTACAACACTCTGAAGCCGCTCGTGCAGGACCTGCGCGAGGGCCGGGGTCCCCTGTTCGTCGAGGCGATGGTCGTCCGGCTCGACTCCCACTCGTCCTCGGACGACCAGACGAAGTACCGCGACCCGAAGAACATGGAGGAGGCGCGCCGCAAGGACCCGCTGGCCCACAGCGAGCTGCGCGTACGCGAGATGGGGCTCCTGACCGACCGGGAGGTGGAGGAGTGGCGGGCGCGCATCAAGGCCGAAGTGGAGGAGGCGGCGCGGAGGATCGACGCCCTTCCCTACCCGGATGCATCGACCGCGGCGGCCGACATCTACAGCGCGGATCGGGTCATCACGCAGGAGACCGGGCCGGATTTCGTGTCCGAGAAGCCGATCACGATGGTCGAGGCGATCAATCACGGGCTGCGCGAGGAGATGGAGGCCAACCCGAAGATCGTCATGTGGGGCGAGGACATCCAGGATCCCAAGGGGGGCGTGTTCGGCGTGACGCGAGGGCTGACCGAGGCGTTCCCGGGCCGCGTGGTGAACTCCCCCCTCGCCGAGGCGACCATCGTCGGCGCTGCGCAGGGGATGGCGATCGGCGGCTACAAGCCCGTCGTCGAGATCCAGTTCGGCGACTACTCCTACCCCGGCTACATGCAAATGCGCAACGAGATTTCGACGCTCCGCTGGCGCAGCGCCTCGGGCTGGACCTGCCCGATGGTCGTGCGCGTGGCGGTGGGCGGATACATCCGGGGCGGCCCGTTCCACTCGCAGTCGCCCGAGACGCTCTACGCCCACACGCCCGGCTGGTACCTGGCGTACCCCAGCAACGCGGCCGACGCCAAGGGTCTCATCAAGGCCGCCTGCCGGATGGACGACCCGATCCTGTTCTTCGAGCACAAGGGTCTGTACCGCCAGGTGTACACCAAGACGCCGGAGCCGGGGCGCGATTACGTCATTCCCTTCGGCAAGGCGCGGATCATCCGGCCGGGGGACGACCTGACCGTGATCGCCTGGGGACGCGCGGTGCACATGGTGCAGCAGGCGATCAGCCAGGTGGCCGCCGGGGCGGGCGGGGAACCCTCGGTCGAGGTGATCGATCTGAGGACGGTCGCACCGCTGGACACCGAAACGGTGCTGGCCTCGCTGGCCAAAACCGGTCGCGCCCTCGTGGCGCACGAGGCTCCGCTGTTCGCGGGGATGGGTGGCGAGATTGCGGCCGTGCTCGCCGACCGGGGTTTCGAGTATCTCGACGCGCCCGTGCGCAGGGTCGGGGCGAGGGATTCCTTCGTGCCGTTCGCTCCGAACCTCGAGGCCGCGGTTCTTCCGAGCGTCGAGCAGATCGCGCAGGCCATCAAGGACCTGCTGGCGTACTGAGAGCGCGCAGCAAGGAGCGCCGCTGTCGCTCGCGGAGTCGTCATGCCGCGGACCAGGATTCTGAGGGTCCCGTCTCCCTGCCTCGTCGTCATGGTCGGCCCCGCCGGGTCCGGCAAGTCCAGCTTCTGCCGGCGCAGCTTCCGCCCCGCCGAGATCGTCAGCACCGATGCCTGCCGCCTCCTGCTCGCGGGCGACGAGGCCGACCAGGGCGTGAGCCCCGGGGCCTTCCTCCTGGCCCATCGGATGGCGGAACAGCGCCTGCGGCGCGGCCTGTTGACCGTGTTCGATGCCACGAGCGTGGAACCGCGGGCCCGCCGGGCGCTCGTCGCCCTGTCCGCGCGTCGTCACGTGCCGGCCATCGCGATCGTCCTGGACCTGCCGGTCGAGACCTGCGTCGCCAACGACAGGAGGCGCGCGCGCCGCGTCGGCCGCGCCGTGATCGTCGACCAGGCGCGCCGTCTCGCCCGAGGCCTCCCGCGGCTGCGCTCGGAGGGATTCGCGGTAGTGCACGTCGTGCGCGGAGCCGCCGCGGCCCGCCGCACCCAGGTGGCAGTTTCGACCTCCGCACCGTGCAATCGCCGGAAGGAACTGGGGCCGTTCGACGTCATCGGCGACATCCACGGCTGCGCCGACGAGCTCGAGCGGCTTCTCCTCCGGCTCGGCTACCGCCGGTCGGCGCCCGGCGCCCCGTTCCGCCACCCCGGGGGACGGCGGGCCGTGTTCGTCGGCGACCTCGTGGACCGCGGACCTCACGTCGTGCGGGCGGCGCGCATCGTCATGCGCATGACCGCGGCGGGCAGCGCCTTCTGCGTCCCGGGCAATCACGAGATCGCGCTCCTCGGCTGTCTCCACGACGGCACCCGGAGCGTGAGCCCCGGCACGTTCAGGACGATCCGCCAGATCGAGGCCTTGCCCGCGGCCGCGCGTCGGCGATTTCTCGACGAGTTCGAGGAGTTTCTCCTGCGCCTGCCGTCGCACCTGGTCCTGGACCGCGGCCGCCTCGCCGTGGCGCACGCAGGGATCACCGACGAGTATCTCGGACAGACGTCCCCGGAAGCGCGTCATTTCGCCATCCATGGCCAGACAACGGGCGGCCTCGACCGATTCGGGCTTCCGGTCAGGGTGAAGTGGGCCGCCGGCTATACAGGGAAGGCCCTGGTGGTGTACGGGCACACGCCGGTCGTGGAGCCGGAATGGATCGGCAGGACGCTGAACATCGACACCGGCTGCGTGTACGGCGGGAAGCTGACCGCCCTGCGCTACCCGGAGCTGGAGATCACGACCGTGGCGGCGCGGCGCGCCCACTACCGGCCGCGCCGGTCGCTGCCCGGAGGTGTCGGATTGAGAGCCCAGACGCGCGCCTTGCCCTCCGAGGCGGTCGTCACCGGTGATCCGACGCGGCCGGAGGCGGGTCCGCAGCCGTCGGCCGGGTCCGCGGCAACCCCGCGGCGATCGCCCGTCGCACCTCCTCTATGGCGGCCGGGCCCGTCCAGCTCGCCACCCGCTTCCCTTGCCCGTCGTACAGGACCGAATACGGAATAGGGCCGGGAAGATCCAGCCCCTCGATCAACGGGTCCTGATCGCCCCGGTAGATCAGGTTGGGATACCCAACGCCGGACCCGGCCAGGGCCTGCCTGACCTTGTCCTCCGTCTCGGCGCCGTTCCCCGTGATCCAGGCGTCGAGAGAGATGCCGAGAAACCCGGCGCCCGCGACGGCGTCCTCGCGCGCCAGGTCCGCCAGGGCGGGCAGCTCGTCGACGCACGGCACGCACCAGGTCGCCCAGAAGTTGACGAACAGGGGCCGTCCGCGCAGCCCTTGGAGGGTCGCATGGATCTTATCGAGGTCCGCGAACTCGACTCTCGCTTCGACCGCACCGGCCTCACGCGCGGGGGTGGACGCGGGGGCGCGCGAAGGGGCGTCGCACGCCGCGAGGCTCGACCCCAGGATGAGGCCGAACGCGAACGCCGCGGCCCCGCGTCGATCACCGGGAGCCGCTCCTGGGCCCTGACCCATGTCCTTTCCCCGCGCGCGCCGATCCAGAGATCGGCGCCGATTCCGGTCACCGCTCATCTTACCCTGCTGGTAGAATCCGGACGATGATCACCCGTCACCCCTGGGGGGGCCTGGCGCTTCCCGACCTCGAGTACCCGCACGACGTCGTCATCCTGGGGGTGCCGTTCGACGGCGCCGCCTGCTGGCGCGCCGGGGCGGCCGAAGCGCCCCGCCGGCTGCGCGACATCTCCGCCACCTCGCCGGCCATCTCCGAAGAAGGGTATGTGGTCGACCCGGGCCTCCTGCGGGTCCGCGACGCCGGCGACGTCGCGCCCGGCGACGGCCTGCAGGGGGACGGCGCGCGCCAGGTGTACTTCTCGCGCGTCGAAGAGGCGGCGGCCCAGATCCTCAAGCTCGGCGCCATGGCCGGACGGGATACCTTCCTCCTGTCGATCGGCGGGGACCATTCGGTCAGCATCCCCCTGGTCCGGGGATTCGGACGCCAGTTTCCGGAGGGGTTCGGGCTGGTCCTGCTCGACGCCCATCCCGATCTGTTCGACACGTACGACGGATCGCCCCTGTCGAGCGCCTGTCCGATGCGGCGCGCGCTCGACGGCAGCCGCCTGAAGCCGGAACACCTCCTGATCCTGGGGACCCGCTCCTACAACCAGGTCGAGCTCGACTTCATGAAGGAGAAGGGGATCCGCTTCGTGCCGGCGCGCGTGATCGAGAGGTCCGGTGTCGACGCCATCGTGGATCTCGCGCACGAGAGACTGGCCGGAGTCGGCAACATCTACCTGAGTCTCGACATCGACGTGGCCGACCCGTCGTGCGCCCCCGGCACCGGGGCGCCGGTCGCGGGGGGACTGTCGAGCCGGCAGCTTCTGGAGCTGACACGCGGTCTGATACGCCACCTGCCGGTGCGCGCCATGGACATCGTGGAGGTCTCCCCTCCCCTCGACCCGTCCGGGGTCACTCTCTTCCTGGCGCTGCAGATCATCTTCGAGTCCCTGGCCGTGCTGGCCGACAGGCGTCAGAAAGGCGGGCGCCCCCAGCCCCCCCTGCGACGCGGATAGCGGAAGAATCCGAAACACGTCCCGCCAGGCCTTCTCACGACGCTGACGGGACGCTGTTTTGTCCATCCTCTGCTCGATTACCTGCTGATCGGCGGCGGCTTGAGCCTGTTCGTCACGGCGATCGTCGTCCTCACCCCGATGCGGTCGGAGCTTCTCGGGACGGGGGCCGCCATGGCGGGGATCGTCCTGTTCAGCAACGGGGCCCACTTCGCGGCGTCCACCGTGCGGCTGTACACGAAGCCGGGCGCCGCCGGGTCCATGCCCTTCCTGTCGAAAGTGGTTCCGCCGATCGTCATCATCCTCATGACGCTCTGCGTCGTCTACGTGGGACGCGTGGGCAGGATTCTGGACACTCTTTATCTGACCTGGTCTCCGTACCACTACGCGGCCCAGGCCTAAGGACTGGCGGTCATGTACAGCTATCGCTCGGGGTGCAACCTCGAGAGCACCGACAAGAAGCTGCTTCGGTGGGTGTGCATGATCCCGTTGTTCTACATGGGCGGCAACCTCCTCGGCTCCCGTCTCCCGGTGCCCATCGGCGAGCTCCTTCCTTCCATCAGCGGACTGCTCCCCTCCCTCAGGACGGCGCTCGTGGCTCTCAGCGTGGTCGCGCCTTTCCTTCTGTTCATCAAAGTGTGGCGGGCCAGAAGCGGGCCGATGCCCCTGATCAGCCTGCTGACCGTGTTCAGCAACGCCATCTGGTTTTTCGTGCTGGACCCCCTGAGCGCCTTCCTCTGGGCGACCATTTTTCACGGGCTCCAGTACCTGGCGATCGTCATCATCTTCGACGTCAAAGATCAGGTGTCGCTTCCCGGAAATACGCATGGCAGGCTGTTCCACACGCTCTGGTTCTACGGGATCAGCCTCGGGCTCGGATGCATCCTGTTCATCCTTCTGCCGAAGACTTACGCCGCGATGGGGTTCGACTATTTCGACGGAAGGCTGGTGTCCGTCGCGGTGATCAACATCCACCACTTCATCGTGGACGCCTATATCTGGCGTCTGGGCAGGGGTGACACCAACCGCAAGATCGTCGAGGGCGTCTACTGAGAGCGCCTCTCGAACAGACGCAGAACCATCGGGCGCAGCGCCAGCGCTACGAAGAACAGAATGACGACGAGCGAGGCGGACCAGCTTCGCGCCGGCATCCTCCGCGAGTCCGAGGTGGCCGCGGGGGCCTCGATCTCCTTTTGATACCGCTGGGAGGCGGCGGCGACCAGGGCGGCGCTCGCATGCAGCATCGCGTGCGAGACGTCGCTTCTCTGCAGCCGGGGAAGGATGTACCGATCGATGATCGTGCGGACGCGAGTGTCCGGAAGGAACTCCTCGACGCCGTGACCGGTCGCGATGATGACCCCATGCTCCTCCATCGCCAGGGCGACGACGATGCCGCGATCCTCGGGCTGCCTTCCGATCCCCCACTCCGGCCCTGCCCGCGCCAGAAGATCCTCCAGCGCCTCCCCCTCCAGGCGGGGGAAGGTGACGACGGCGATCGCGACCCCCGTCTTCTCGAGCAGGTCGCGGTGACTCCGCTCCATGGTCCGCCGGTCTTCCTGAGTGACGACGCCGGCGAGATCGTAGACGGAGCGGTCGTCGTGAGGAGGGAGCTCGACGCGGGCCTCGCCCCGCGCGGTCGTCGCCAGGAGCAGGACCGCCAGCGGAACGGCGAGGGACCCTCGTCTCATGCCTCGCAAAGAGCCCCCTAGATCAATGAGCGGCTCTGCCCGCCGTCCACGTTCAGGCAGGCGCCGATGATCAGCGAAGCGGCCTTCGATGCCAGGAACAGGATGGCGGCCGCCACCTCGTCCGGGTGGCCGAAGCGCCCGAGGGGCAGCTCGCGCGCCACGAACGCCGCGATCCCTTCGGGGTCGGCCTTGCGACGGCGATCCCACGAGCCGCCCGGGAACAGGGTCGAGCCCGGCGCGACGTTGTTGACCCTGATACCGTGGGGGGCCAGCTCCCGGGCGCACGCCTTGCTGTAGGCGATGAGTCCCGCCTTGGCCGCCATGTAGGACGCGGCCCCTCCCCACTCTCTCCCGAAGATCGACGTGACGTGGACGACGGCGCCGCTCCGCCGCTCTTTCATCGAGGGGAGGACCAGCCTCGTCATGGTCACGGCCGCACGCAGGTTGGCGGAGACGACCGCGTCCCAGTCGGCCTCCGGCGCCTCGACCCCCGGGTCGCCGCGCGAGCCGCCGACCAGCGTGACCAGGACATCGACCCGCCCGAAGCGGGCGATCGTCTCGCGCACCGCGCGCGCCGCGTCCTCCTCGCGCGTCGCGTCCGCCGCGACCGCCATCACCTCGGGTGCCGCCGTGGCCGGAGGGGAGCCGGGACGACGGATCTCCCGCACTTCGCGCGCGGCCTCGCGCAGGTTCGCTGCGTCCCGCGCGACCAGCGCTATGCGGCTTCCCTCCAGGGCGAAGGCGCGCGCCGCGGCCAGGCCGATCCCCCGGCTGGCGCCGGTGAGGAGGACCGCCTGGCCTTCGAGTCCGAGGTCCATGGGGGGAGGCCCTCCGGCCGACGGTTCAGCGCGGCTCGAGCTCGAGGATGTAGTCCCGGACCTGCTGGGCGTCCTGCGCGTCCGGCTTCAGCTCCAGGTAGCGGCGGAACGCCGTGAGCGCCTCGTCCTTCTCGCCGGCCTTGTACCGGATGATGCCGATGGCGCGGTAGGGATCGGCATAGCGCGGGTCGAGGCGGCTCGCCTGCTCGTAGGCCTCGAGGGCCTTGTCCAGCTGGCTGTCGGCTGCGGCACGGTCCTGCGCGTCCGCCGCGCGCGTCTCGGCGACCTGTCCCGTCAGATAGTGGGCGACCGGATCGTTCGGGGTCAGGTCGAGGACCCTGCCGATCTCCGCCTCGGCGCTGCCGAGCCGCCCAAGGCGCAGGTTCTCGGCCGCGTCGTCCCGCACCAGGACCCGCATGCGCATCTGGAAATCGTGCGTATCCTTCGTGCGGTCGTCGCCGCCGACGCCGCTGTAGCGCGTCGACAGGATCTCCTTCATGTCGGCGATCCTCTCATCCAGCCGGGGATGGCTTCCGAAGAAGAAGATCTCCATCCTGGAGTCGTCCCCGCGGTCGTCCTTCAGGAGCTCGAAGACGCGCGGCCCCTGGCGCGGGTCGTACCCCGCCGCCACGGTGCGCTCCAGGCCGACCTCATCCGCCTCGCGCTCCAGCTCGCGGCCGAAGCCGTTGACCGCCGCCATGTACGCGAGCTGCAGACCGAGCCCGGCGATGATGTTGCCGACCTGGCTCAGGACGTAGGCGCCGCCCCAGTTCCCCCGCTCGGCCTTCTTCCCCGCCTGCTCGGCGATCACGATGCTGGCGGCGAGCGAAGCGATGGAGAACCCGATCGCCTTGTTGCGCGCGCTGCGCTGGAACTCGAGGGCGTGGCGATGGGTCGCGTGCGTCTCCTCGTGGCCCAGGACCACCGCCAGCTGCGCCTCGTTCTCCAGACGCGCCAGGAGCCCCGTGTGCACGTAGATCGAGCCGGTGGGAAAGGTGAAGGCGTTGAGGGTCGGATCCTTGATCGCGTGGACCCGCAGACGGATCGCCTCCTGCCCCTTCACCTCGGGCGGCGCCAGGCGGCCCGCGACCTGATTCAGGTAGTCCTCCAGGAGCGGGTCCTGATACAGCGTCGCCTTGTCGCGGAGCTTGCGCTCCTCCTCCTTCGCCTGGTCCCACAACCGGCGCTCGTCGTTCGCCGGCTTGAAGGCGGGACCCTCCGCACCGACCGGCGGCACGCTGGTCGTCAGACAGCCCGTCTGCCCGACGAGAAACGAGGCGATGACCAGAAGAGATGCGGCAGGACGGAGGGACGCGGACACCTCTTCATCCTACCACCAGGCCGCTTCAACGAACTACGGCGCCGTGCCCCCCTAGGGGCGCGGCGGACGGTTGAGGTACAGCACCCTCTCCCCGCTCCATGGGAAGGCTCGCTGGTCCGAGGCTGCGGGTGTTTCGCCGTCGTCCGCGGTGATCCGGAGGATGTACGTGCCGGGCCCGGGCAGGGACGTGAGATCGATCGACCGCGGCAGGCGGGAGCGGTCGTACGGCATCGACACGACCGCCGGTCCGACCGGGCCGAGGGCCGCCGAGCCGCTGTCGTAGCTGAAGAGCGTGTACTCGGACAGGTGCCCCGGGTCGGAGACGCGCCTCACGCAGACCTGGAATGGCGCCGTGCGATCGAGGACCGCCTCGGATGAGAAGAGGCCGGATACCAGCGCCTCGGCGCAGGTGCCGATGGCGATCAGGAAGTCGGCCTGGCCGTCCGAGCACCCGACGTTCGAATCGACGTCGGCGAGGAACGGCGGCGCCCCCGGGTTGACGGCGTAGACGATCCCTTCGCCCGCGACTCCGTCAGGCTGGAAGGCCAGGGAGCAGGCCTCCGACAGGCGCGGGATGACGTTCAGGAGACGCGTGGTCGCGAACACCTCGACCGTTCCTCGCAGCGTGTCGCCGTCCGGATCGCCGGCGGCGACCAGGGCGTTCAGGGTTCCGTCACGCATGAGGGTGACGGAGGCGATGCGGACCACGGGCTGGCAGGCGTCTCCCGCGCCGTCTCCATTGGCGTCGGACTGCAGCGGGTTGAAGGCGAGGGGACAGTTGTCGCGGTCGCCGCACACGCCGTCGTGATCGGCATCGTTCGCCGGATCGCGCGGGCAGACGTCGCAGTCGTCCGGGATCCCGTCGCCGTCGCTGTCCGGCCCGCCACCCTGCCCGATCTGGGCCGCAGGCCGGCCGGCGACGTAGGCGGCCGGGCAGGCGTCGCTGCCGTTCGGAACGCCGTCGCCGTCGAGGTCGTCGTCGCAGGCGTCCCCCTGGCCGTCCCGATCGAGATCGCGCTGCGTGGGATTGAACGTGCTGGGACAGTTGTCGCAAGCGTCGCCGCTGCGGTCGCCGTCGAAATCATCCTGGGCGGGGTTCGCCACGAGAGGACAGTTGTCGCTCGCGTCGGCGACACCGTCGCCGTCCGCGTCCCCCCCCTGTCGGAGCGTCCACGAGTCGGCCAGCGCACCGGAGGCGTGCCCTCCGTGGACCAGCAGGACGCCGCGCACGAGGTCCTGCGCCGCCGCGTGTCCGGCGCGCGCCGGCAGCGTGGCCAGAGTGGCGAGGGCGCTCCATGAGACGCCGTCGTACAGACGGGCGGCAGCCGTCTGGATCACCGCCAGTCCCGTGGACAGGCGGGCCGGGTCGCGTGTGACGCCTCCTGAGAGGACCATTCGGCGGCGTGGCGGGTCGAAGGTCAGGACGCCGTTCCAGGTCGGCGGGACGTTGCCGCGCGTGTCGGCAGGCTGCCAGGCAGCGCCGTCGAACTCCCAGGTATCGTTGAGCTGCGGGATCGCGGCCGCGGGATCGATGCCGCCGTTCAGGACCGTGACCTGGCGGAATCCGTCGAAAGCCATCTGAGCCTGGAAGCGCGCTGCCGGCGATTGCGGCGAAGGCAGAAGCCGCCACGCCGAGCCGTCGAACATCCACGTGTCCCCCAGCGCTCCGTGCGCCGAACGGCCCCCGAACATGACCGTGCGGCCCCGGGTCGAATCGAAGGCGAGGCCGAACTCGGCGCGCGGCGAAGGGGCGACCGCGGTCGTCACCAGGCGCCAGGTAGTCCCATCGTAGGTCCAGAGGTCGTTCAGGAGCGTCCCGTCGGACCGACGTTCGCCGCCGAACAGCACGACCCGGCCGCGCGCCGCGTCGAACACCATGCCGTGGCCGCGCCGGGGGGCGGGGGCCGCCGCAGTTGCGACTCGCCTCCACGTCGAGCCGTTGAATTCCCAGGTCGAGGCGTCGGACGATCCGCCGAACAGGACGGCCACGCCGCGCCGCGCGTCGAATGCAGCCGCAGCGCCGTCGCGCGGTCCCGGGCTCGCGGGACCCGCGACCTGCGTCCACCGATCCACGACGGAGCCGGGTGACAGCAGGGCAGGATCGCAGGCGTCCCCAAGGCCGTCGTGGTTGGCGTCGTCCTGCGCCGGATTCGCGACTCCCGGGCAGATGTCGTGCGGGAGAGGCACGCCGTCGCCATCCTGATCGAGAAGGTTGTCGATCCGGAAGATGCGCGCCGCGTCCGCTTCGAACTGTGCGTCCTGCTCCGGGGCGAGCGGCCCGGCGTCGACCGGACCGAGGACCGGGAAGGGCCGCGTCGGATCGCGCGGCAGGATCGACGCGAATCCGCCCGCCCTGCCGTTCCCGGCAGCCGGCATCGTCAGGAGCGATGTCCCGGTCTCCAGGAAGAGGAAGCGCTCCAGAAGGGCGTCCATCGGAGACAGTCGCGTCAACGCCGAGATCGAATAGCGATCGAAGATGTCGCGCGTGCCGCCCAGGTCGTCGGCCAGGTCGGTGCCGCGCACGTCGAACCTCATCCGCCAGGTCGCATCGGATTTCCTGCTGACGCCCGACACCGCGGGGGTCAGACGATCGAGAGACGTCGCATCCAGGAACCGCCCCTGCACGCCAGGCACGATGCGGGTGGGCGTCGTGATGTTCGACAGGTCGTACGCCGTGCCGTCCCATGCGACCGTGACGACGATGATCCCGCCCGGCGCCGGGCTCAGCTCGCCGTACGGGTAGAGCGGCACCGGATCGTCGCTGCGTGGGATGGAGCGGTCATCGAGGGTGAAATTCCCGTTTCTGTCCTCGATGTACGGGTGGATGTTCGGGAAACTGGGATCGAACGTGTCGAGACGGCCGTTTTCGTTCCTGTCCTCACCCGGATCGAGCACGCCGTTGTGGTTGGCGTCCTCGTCGATGTAATCGAGCCGGCCGTCACCATCCCGGTCCTCGCCCGGATCGAGCTGGTGGTTGCCGTTGTCGTCCTCCCAGAACATGTCCGCGTGGCCGTCGCAGTCGACGTCCTCGCGCAGGGCCCCTTCGCACCCGCCCGGCGGAGTCAGGCGGCCGTCCCCGTCCCGATCCTCCCCCGGGTCGAGCACGCCGTTGTGATTGATGTCTTCGAAGATGTCGAACTTGCCGTCACCGTCCCGGTCCTCCCTCTCGTGCGTGATGACGATCACGAGCGGCGGATGCGACGGGTCGAGCGTCGACGGGCAGCCGTTGGTCCGTGGATCGCCCCAGCCACCCGGTCCGTCTCCGGGAGCGTCGATGCGGAAATCGGGGCGGCCGTCTCCGTCGAGGTCGCCCACGTTGTGCAGCCAGGCCGACGCCGGCAATGAGCCGCTGTTGTTGATGTTCCCCGAGCCCAGGAGATAGAAATACGCCCGCGGCGCCGCCCCGAGATTGCCCAGGATGATCGGCGGCCGCAGGTCGCCCCGGCCGCTCGTGATCGGATTCGACTGCCCGGCAGGACAGTCGGCGCGTGCCGCATCTGCCGACAGGAAGCCGAGCGCAACCACACACGAAGTGACGACGGTCAGGCCGATGCCACCCGAAGGACGATTGAGCATGATGGACTCCTTTCCGATCGTGGCGATTAGAGCATCGGGAGCCGTCGGCGAGACGCTCCAGCACCCGGCAGGAAGGTTACGTCGCAGGGTCACATCGCGGGAGCGCATTCGGGCCGCCGACGCGACTCGCGGCCCGCACGTCGCGCGGAGACGTCACAGCGCGTAATCTCGGGTGTTGACCTGACAGGTGAATTACTTCTTCTTGAACAACGCCTCGAACGCGGCGCGCCCCGGGCTGACTCTCTCACCCGCTGGCGCGGCCGGTCCCGGGCTGACGATGCGGCGGCCGGTGGCGTCGAGGACGGTCTCGGGCTTGAAGAACTCGCAGGTGTTGGCGGCGGTCTTGGAGGGAACGCGCTTCGGGATCGGCTGGCGGCACTCGAAGCGCGCGCCCGGATCGAAGTGCACGCAGTTGCGGCAGGAGTGCCGGGCCGCACGGCACTTCGGGCAGAGAGCATCGGTCGGAACGCTGTCGAGAGCCTGCTCCTGATGGCCGCACTGATAGCAGCGCGTGACCAGGCGGGCCTCGCGCGCCATCCCGCGCGGCTCGCGCGGGCCGCGCGGACCCTTGTCATCCTGCTTCCGCTTTTCCCGTTCTTCCTTGTAGTCCTGGTCCCGGTAGCCGGGCTGACGGTACTTCATCGGCGCGCACTCCTCCCTGGGCTATGGCTCTGGATGGAGGGCATTGTACTTTACCGGCGGGCCTTCCGGGAGTAGAATCTTCGCCGATTCCAGGACAACCATAACGTCTATAAGGAGGCGTCATGCAACCCCGCAGCAAACGGCTCATTTCATTCGCCGCCGTCGTGTGCGCCAGCGCGGCCTTCGCGTGCACCGCAGCCACGGGCGATCCCAGCAAGGAGAGCGGCAAGGACGCGAAGAAGACAACCGCGACCGCCGCCTCGCTGAGCCCGACCACGCCCGTGGCGATGATCGGCGACAAGACCATCACGCTGCAGGAGCTCGACGTCCAGGCGGCCAGCGCTCTCACCCGGGTGCGTCAGGAGGAGTACGATGCCCGCCGGCAAGCGCTCGAGGCGATGGTGAACAACGAAGTCCTGATGAAGGAGGCGGCCGCCAAGAAGGTGGGCAAGGACGACCTGCTCAAGACCGATGTCACGGACAAGGTGACCGACCCGCCGCAGGCCGACATCGACAGCTTCTACGAACAGCACAAGCCGCAATTCGGGACCCAGACGAAGGAGCAGCTCGCGCCCCAGATCGCCGCCATGCTCAAGAACCAGAAGCTCGCGGACGCGCAGCGTGACTACATGAAGGGGCTGCGCAAGAAGTACGGGGTCAAGACGCTGCTCGAGCCGCCGCGGATCGAGATCGCCGTGGATAACGATGCCGCGAAGGGCCCCGCCAAGGCCCCCGTCACGATCGTCGAGTTTTCGGATTACCAGTGCCCGTACTGCAGCCGTGCCGAGACGACGGTGGAGGAGGTCCTGAAGAAATACGGGGACAAGGTGCGCCTCGTGTATCGCGACTATCCGCTGCAGTTCCACCCGAACGCCAACATCGCCGCCCAGGCCTCGGAGTGCGCCAAGGACCAGGGCAAGTTCTGGGAGATGCACAACGCGATGTTCGCCAACCAGGCCAAGCTCACGCAGCCGGAGCTGGTCGAGACCGCCGCCGCCATCTCCGGAATCGACAAGGACAAATTCAAGACCTGCCTGGAGAGCGGCAAGTTCAAGGATGAGGTGCAGAAGGACTTCGACGATGGTCAGAAGTACGGCGTGACCGGCACCCCGACCTTCTTCATCAACGGCATCCCGATGGTGGGCGCCCGCGACGTCAACTCCTTCGCCGAGATCATCGACTCGGAGCTGGAGCGCAACCAGTAGGTGGGACGACACCCGGTCCTAATCGACCCCCGGCAGCGGAATCGCGAAGCGACCGGCCAGCCCGGCGACGTCCCATTGCAGAGTGTCGAATTCCGCGATGAGCGTCTCGTCACGCGCCTCCACCGCGTCGTCCCACCCCTTCGAGGCGCGGGCGTGCAGCGCGGCCAGGCGCTCGCCCGCCCGGGCGCGGGCGTCTTCCGTGCGGGGCGGATTTCCGGTCAGCCGGGATTCCTCGGCGTCGAGATCCGACAGGATCTCGTCCTTCAGCCGCTCGAGGCCCGCGACCGGGCCCACCCCTGACGCCTCGAGGCGCTCGCGCCGGGCCAGCCGGCCCTCCGCCTCCTGCCGCAGACGGTCGATCTCGCCGGCCGCCAGTCGGGTCTCCTCTTCATCGTTCACGTCCTTGAGGGCGCGCTCGCTCTCCTCGATCCAGGACGGGATCTCGGCGTAGCGCCCCGAGGCCAGGAGCGCCCAGCCGGCGCGCAGCGGCACCCAGGGATCGCCGGGAGCGGCGCGCGCCGTCTCCCGGAACAGAGCCAGCCCCTCGCCGGTCCGGCCGCGCAGGACCAGGATCTCCGCCCGGCGTTCGTCGCAGGGGACGTGCAGGTCCGGTTCGATCCCTTCCGCCTTGTCCAGCGCCGCGACCGCTTCATCGTAGTCGCCGCGGTCCTTCAGGTGCTCCGACAGGCGCAGAAAGATGTCGGCATAGTTGAGGGCGGGGTGGCGCGCCGTCGAGTCGGCGATTCGTTTCAGGAGTGCGATGGCGTCCTGGTCGCGATCGATCTCCTCGAACGCCTGCGCGGCCGCCCAGAGGATGTAGTCGTCGGCGCGCGACAGGTCGAGCCGTTCCAGCTCCTCCTCCTCGACCTCGTCGAGGAGACGGATGTGGGCGCGGTAGTCCTTCGCGGGCAGCTCGCGCTCCTGGCGTGCGAATCCCCAGACGTATCCCTCCGAGGGGGGCTCGGTGTCCTCGCCGGAATCGTCTTGCGGGTCCTCGTGCATCGCCGACCCCCGGGTCTAGAGATCGTCCTCGTACTCGTGCCACTGCTCCTCGAGCGGGACCAGGTCGGGGCCGAACAGACGGACGAAAGTGTCATAGCCCCCCTTTCCCTGCGCCTCCGCGCGGGCGTAATCCTCGAACGCGGGGCGGTGCGCCCCCTTCGCACCGTGGATCAGGAAGTGGACGAGCGTCCACGAGGCGCCGTAGGCCAGGACCGCCCGGTCCCCGCTCCACAGCGTGTCGCCCGCCTTCGAGGTGAGCAGAGTGCGCAGGGGGACCGGCTCGCCCCCTTCTATCCTCTTTATATACTCCCGCAGGGGGGTGCGCGGATCGAACTGGACCCGCACCGTCCCCGCCTGGATCGTGCCGGACCGGCGGATGGCCCCGGGCTCGATGTTCAACCGCGACCCGATCTGCGAGAACCCGAAGTAGGTCGCGAGCCCTTCCTCGAACCACTTCGACGGCTGGTCCCCCTGCCCGTACGTCCTCTCGTAGTCGAGCATGTGGATCGCTTCGTGGATGACGATCGGCACCGGCAGGTGTCCCGACATCCTCTCGCACGGCACCGACAGGATGCGCGACGCAGGAATGTACTCGCCGGTGAAGCTCCATACTTCGGAGCCGGACGGGGTGCCGCCGGCGCTCCCGGCGGGCCTCGTCTCTCCGGATGCCCCCTTCCCGCCGGACGCGAGCCACAGGCGGTGCATCCGATCGTGATCGGCCTTGCGCGCCCAGGCGTACACCTGCACCTTCTGGCTGAAAGGGCGCAGGGTCACGAGCGGTCCCCAGAATTGCTGGTGGGCGCGGACGGTCGCCTCGACCACCTGGCCCAGGATCCTGGTCTCCTCCTCGTCCAGGACGTCGGTGCGGATCTCGAGCTGTCCGATCTCCGTCTCCACCTGCTTGATCCCCATCGTGCGCGCCGCCTCGTTCAGGTAGGCCTGCCGCCGGTTTTCGGCCAGGTAATCCGCGATATCCCCCTCCACGGCCTGCTTGAGAGACTCCCCCTCCGGAGCGTTCCTCCGGTGCAGAATGTCGTACGACATCCCGCCACCCGGCCGCGGATCGAAGGCGTAGTACAGCTCGCCGCGCTTCAGAAGAAGATAGAAGCGTCCCTCGGCGGCCACCGGCCCGGCCAGGCCATCGACGCGCGCCTCGTGCAGCGCCTTGCGCACGGCGGCGGGGAAGGCTGCCGCGGACACGAACCCCCAGTCGCCGCCGCGCTCCGGCCCGGTCCCGATCGCCTGCTCCGCCACCGAGGCGAACGGCTCGCCCGCCTTCACACGGCGCAGGGCCTCCTGCACCACCAGCTCGTCGTCCGAGACGATGGCCTCGACGTGAAACAGGGCGCGGTGCACCCAGTCCCGCGATTCCGGGGGAAGGCCGCCGAAGGTCAGCTCGACCGGCCTGTAATAGGTCAGCGGCGAGCCTCTGAGAAGCGCCGGCTCGAACCGCCAGCGCAGCACGGCGTCGATCGCCGCGCGTCGCATTCCGAGATCCGGATCGGGTCCGCGCAGCGGTCGCGCCCTTAGCGGCGCTCCCTCGGGGGAAATCTGCACGAGCAGCTCGACATGCGCCTCGCCGATGAGCCTCGCCCGGCCCGCCTCCTCGGGGAACTCGGGCGGGGTCTCGATCGTCGCCTCCGGCGGTGCGACGAAGCGCAGCGGCGAATCCGGCGGCAGGGCGCCGGTGTTCGCGGGCGGCGGCGCGAGCCCGGCGGGAGGAGGAACGGGGCGCCCGGCGCCGGCAGCCCCGGACACGGCGCCCGGGGTGCCCCGGGGCGGCCCGAGCGCGGCATCGATCCGGGGAGCGTCGGCCTCGAAGCCCCCGGAGACCTGCCAGACCCTCTCCTTGTCGCGCACCTGCTCGCGCACCTGGAAGACCCCCTCCAGCGCGCGGATCGAGGGGCCGCAGACGATCCGGTAACTGGCGCGCACGCCGCCGTCCCAGGTCTCGACGATCGCGAGGTCTGCAGGCGACCCGCAGCCGTCACCCGCGGGATGGGCCCAGTCCAGAAACTCACCAAGCCTTGCGAGCTCGATGGCGCCCGCCGCGGCGGAACCCTGACGCCCCGGCCGATCCGCTCCTGGCGCTGGCTCTGACGCCATGCGCTCCGGCCGGGGAGTCGAAAGGACGACACCGGGACCGAGCGCCAGCGCCACGAGAACCGGCAGGCCGGGAAAGCGCATCAAGCCTCCCATCGGACGGGCATCGAGGTGGAGCGGGAATTATATTCCCGACCGGCATGCGCATCCTGACGTCCGCTTCCGTCGCTCTTCTCGCCGCGTCATCGATGACCGTCGCACCGTCCGCCCCGGGGGTCGAGTCGATCCCTGAGGCGGTGACGGCGGCCTTCGGCGCCGTCGTGAGCGTGCGCGTCCACGAGGTCGTGAAAGTGCCGGTGTTTCGCGGCGGCCGCTTCCTGCGCGAGCAGGTGGAAGGACTCGGCGCCGGATCGGGAGTGGTCGTCTCGGAGGATGGTCTCATCCTGACCAACGCTCACGTCGTCGCGGGCGCCACGCGCGTGGACATCGCGACGGCGGACGGCCGCGACCTGAGCGCCAGCGTCGTCTCGGTGGACGAATCCTCCGACCTGGCTCTCTTGAAGACCTCCGGCGGCCGCCTTCGATCCGTGCCGTTCTCCGAGGACGGCCTGCCGGCGCCCGGGACGCGGCTGTACGTCCTCGGCAATCTCGGAGATCGCGGCCCCCAGATCGCCTGGGCCAGGATGGGGACGCACCGCAGGGTCAGAGTCGGCGCCAGGCCGCTCGAGTTCTGGTCGGAAGTCGACGCGCCGATCGGTCCGGGTAATTCCGGCGGCGCCATCCTCGACACGGCCGGACACCTCGTCGGCATCCCGAGCCTGCTCGTCACCTACACCGAGGAGGCGACGCAGCGGACCGACCGGCACGCCGCCGGCCTGTTCATCCCGGCGCGCCATGCCCGGCGCGCCATGAAACGGATGCTCGGAACGCCGCAGGCGGAGTGGCCCTGGATCGGAATGCTCATGGACGACCCGCTCCTGGCCGCGAGCGAAGGGAAGGGCTGGGACAGGAACGCCGGCGCGCGCGTGCGACGCGTCTACCCCGACAGCCCCGCCGCCGAGGCCGGCGTCCGGGTCGGCGACCGCGTCGTGACCGTGGGCGATGTCGCCACGGGCGACGTCTTCGAGGCGCTCGACGCGGTCCTCGACCAGACGATCGGGGAGAAGACCACGATCACGGTGGAACGGGACGGCCATCCGCTCCGGCTCCCTATCGTCGCGGCCGCTCGTCCGGCCGATCCGCGCCCCGACCCGCTCGACGACTTCGCGCTGCACACCGGCTTCCGCCTGACGCCAAGGACCGAGGGCCGGGAGAGCCGCGCCGCCCTGTCGCTGGCTGGCATGACGTCGTACACGCGCCGCGATCTCCCGGAGTTCGAGGCGACCCTGTTCGACGAGCGCCCCGCGCTCGTCTCCATCCTGCCGGGCCAGAACGCCCTCGCGGGCCTGACGCGACGCCTGCCGGTCCCCTCGCTCGAGGACCTGTCGATGATCATGGCGCGCTGCTTTGTCGAGGAGCAGTTCGTAGCACTCGTCCATTGGGATTTCGGCAGCGGCAAGGCCCTCGACCGCGCCCACGTCCACCGCAAGATCTACCCGGTAGTGCTGTAAGCCAGTTCCGTTCGTCTCAACCCCCGCCTTGATGTCTTCTGCTTGAGACTTTCCACGAACCGTCGCGCCGGCGCCCGCTTTGCCATGACCGTGGGTGTGGGTCCGCGACCGCAGCCGTCTCAAACGGCGCTTGAGACTCGTACGAGATCCTACCGATCGTCACTCCGCCACTCGCGCATCTCGTTGATACGCCAGCGCCTGAACCCCGACTGCGCGTCGCGGGGCGGCACGAGGCACGCACATTGCAGTAGGCGGCCCCTCGGAGATCGAGAAGTGGGGTCGGTCTCGCCGCCCCCAGCAAGCGGCGTGACTCTTGACGGAGAGCCGGCCATCCTTCTTCGTCGATGCCCCATCGCCCGCCGTCCGTCTCACCCTCCCGGGCATCCGGGGATGGACGGCGGGCGTCCTCATTTTGACCGGGACCCCCGTCCAGAATAGAATCCGACCCTGCCATGACGCGAACGGTCTTCTGGGATGTCGACACGCAGCGTGATTTCATCATGCCGGACGGGGACCTCTACATCCAGGGGGCCGAGGCGATCCTGCCGAATCTCTTGGCCCTGACCGGCTTCGCGCGCGAGAAACGCCTCCCGCTCCTCGGGTCGGTCGATTACCATGCCGCGAACGACAGTGAGATCTCGGACCAGCCCGACTTCCGGGAGACCTTCCCGCCGCACTGCCTCGCCGGCACGCCGGGTCAGGAGAAGGTCGAGGCCACTCGCCCGAAGGATCCCCTCTTCATCGACAGCAGTCCGGAGGACAAGGTGGCGCTGAAGCAGCGCGTGAAGCGGCACCTCGACCGGGGGGGCGAAGTCCTGTTCCGCAAGCAGCGCTTCGACGTGTTCAGCAACCCGAACGTGGACACCGTCCTCGAGGCTGTGCGTCCCGACCGCATCGTGGTATACGGTGTGGCCCTGGACGTGTGCGACCGGTACGCCATCGAGGGGCTCCTCGTGAGGAAGCGTTACCGCGTCGCCCTGGTGCAGGACGCGACGCGGGCCATCAAGCCCGACGAGGGAGAGCGCCTGGTCGCGGGCTGGGCGTCCCGGGGAGTCTGCATGATGACGACCGGCCAGATCATCGGAGGGGTGCTCGGCATCTGATGGATCAGCCTTCGAAGAAGTCCGGGAAACTCCGCCAGATGAGGGTGGTCGCGATCCGGCCGCGCGGCTCGCCGCGCGAGCCGCCGCCCGCGCCGCCGGTGCGTCTCGAGGGCCAGGAGCGATCGGCCTTTCCGGCCGTGCCGGTGCCCTTCACGTCGCTCGATCTCCCCGCTCCGGTCCTGAAGTCTCTCGAGGCGATGGGGTACGGCCAGGCGACCGAGGTGCAGGCACGCTCCATCCCGCTCGCCCGCTCCGGCCGCGATCTGATCGTCGAGTCGCGCACCGGCACGGGCAAGACGACCGCCTTCGGCATTCCGATCGTCGAGAAGGTCGACGCGTCGATGCCGCGCGTCCAGGCGCTCGTCCTCTGCCCGACGCGCGAGCTGAGCGTGCAGGTGGCGGACGAGCTCGGCCGCCTCGGCCAGGGCTCGGGCGTGAGGGTCCTGGCGATCTACGGCGGTGACTCGATGACCCGGCAGATCGACGGGCTCAAGCAGGGGGCGCACGTCGTCGTCGGGACGCCCGGGCGCATCCTGGATCACCTGGGCCAGAGGACGCTCCGTCTCGACGCCACGCGCTTCCTCGTCCTGGACGAGGCCGATCGGATGCTGGACATGGGGTTCGAGAAGGAGGTCAAGCAGATCCTCGACCAGGTGCCGAAGGATCGGCAGACCCTGATGTTCTCGGCCACCATCCCGTCGTCGATCGAGGCGATCGCCATCAAATATCAGCGCGAGCCGGATCGGCTGATGCTGTCGCAGGACGCCCTCTACGTCACGGGCGTGCAGCACCTGTTCTGCATCCTGTCGCGCATGGACAAGGCGGCGGCGCTCTATCGTCTGATCGAATACGAGACGCCGGCCTCTTCGATGATCTTCTGCAACACCAAGGCCGAAACGCGCCTCGTGCACTCGTACCTGGCCCTGCGCGGTCTTCCCGTCGCCATGATCTCCTCCGACCTGCCGCAGAAGAAGCGCGAGCAGGTCATGCGGCGTTTCAAGAGCAAGGCGCTCAAGCACCTGGTCGCCACCGACGTGGCGGCGCGCGGCATCGACATCGAGGACCTGTCGCACGTCTTCATCTACTCGACCCCCGACTCGTCGGACCAGTACATCCACCGGGCGGGGCGCACCGGCCGCATCGGCAAGACCGGCCGCGTGATCTCGCTCGTCTCGGCCTTCGATCTCATGAACTTCAACCGGCTGGTGCGGGCCAACCATCTGAAGGCCTACGAAATCGACGTGCCCTCCGATGAGGAAGTGGCGCGCCGGAAAGTGAGGCGGATCGTGGAGACGCTCAAGGAGCTGGCGGCGCGGCTCACCCCGGACGAGCGCGCCGAGTACGAGGCGATGGCGCGCGGAATCCTGGACGACGCCGACAGGCTCGCGATCGTCGGCTATCTCCTGAAGACCCACTTCGAAGAGGAGGCGGCACGCGGTGTTCTGGACGAGTCGGCCGCGGCGGGAGACGCGGACGCCGTCGACTCGCCGCGCGTCTACGCGGACGGGGAGGGCGGGTCGTCCTCCGCCGGCCGCGCCGCGCACCCACCCGCGTCCGGCGGCCAGCGCCAGGACGCGCAGGGGGGCGGAGCGGCCGGGCCGGGACGAAGGAGGCGGCGCCGCCGGCGCGGCGGGCACGGCGGCGGTCCCGGGTCGCCGGGCGGCCGCGGCCCCGGCGGAAATCCGGGTCAGGCGGCCTGAATGTGGGCCGGCCCTCCCCTGATTCTCCTGGTCGTGAGCCTGTCTCTGCCGGCCACCCCTCTCCTCCAGGCCCGGCCGGCGGCCGATCTGATCGTCACCGGCGCGAAGATCTTCACGGGTGATCCCGCCCATCCGGAGGCGGAGGCGGTCGCCATCCTGGGCGAGCGCATCGTGGCCGCGGGGGCGAGCGACGAGGTGTCCGCGTGGCGCGGTCCCGCCACCCATGTCATCGACGCGGGGGGACGGCGGGTCGTCCCGGGGTTCAACGACGCGCACGTGCACTTCGTCAGCGGCGGCATGGATCTCGACAACCTCGACCTCAAGAACACGAAAGATACGGAAGAGTTCGTGAAGCGGATCGCCGAGCGGGCCGCGCGCACTCCGAAGGGGGAATGGCTCCTCGGGGGGAACTGGGACGACCAGAACTGGACGCCGGCGAAGCTGCCCGACCGCGCCCTCATCGACCGCGTGACCCCTACGACACCGGTCTTCCTCAGCCGTTACGACGGCCACATGGCGCTGGCGAACTCCGTCGCCCTGAGGCTCTCCGGCGTGACTGCGAAGACGCCCGATCCCGCCGGCGGCGAGATCGTCCGGGACGCGCGGGGCGAGCCGAACGGGCTGTTCAAGGACGCGGCGATGTCGCTCGTCGCGAAGGTCATTCCCCCCTTCTCGCGCGAGCAACGCCTGCGGGCGGCGCGCCGGGCGCTCGCGCACGCCGCCTCGCTCGGTGTCACGTCCGTGCAGGACATGAATCCCGAGTACGACGACATCTCGGTGTACGCCGATCTCCTCGAGCGCGGCGAGCTGACGACGCGGATCTACGCCGCCCCGTCGCTGACCGACTGGAGGGACCAGGCGAAGATCGGTCTGCGCCGCGCCTTCGGATCCTCCTGGCTGCGGCTCGGCGCCCTGAAGGGCTATGCCGACGGCTCGCTCGGATCGACGACGGCCTGCTTCTTCGAGCCGTACCTCGACGCACCCTCGACGCGCGGGCTCCTGTCGGACGAGATGCAGCCGCTCGATGCGATGCGCGATCGCATGACGAAGGCCGACGCCGCCGGACTGCAGCTCTGCGTCCACGCCATCGGCGACCGGGGGATCTCGATGATCCTCGATCTCTATGCCGACGTGGCGCGGTCGAACGGCGAGCGCGACCGTCGTTTCCGTATCGAGCACGCGCAGCATGTGGCGCCGAAGGACTTCGAGCGCTTCGCGGCCCTGCACGTGATCGCCTCGATGCAGCCGTACCACGCCATCGACGACGGCCGCTGGGCCGAGAAGCGCATCGGTCCCGAGCGGATCAGGACGACCTACGCCTTCCGCACCTTCCTCGACCGCGGCGTGCGCCTGGCGTTCGGCACCGACTGGAGCGTCGCCCCCCTCGACCCGATGCAGACGATCTACGCGGCCGCCACCCGCGCCACGCTCGACGGCAGGAACCCGGACGGCTGGGTGCCGGACCAGAAGATCACCGTGAAGGAGGCGGTCGAGGCGTACACCAAGGGCTCCGCTTACGCCGAGTTCCAGGAGAAGGAGAAGGGATCGATCGCACCGGGCATGCTCGCCGACCTGGTGATCCTCAGCGCCGACATCTTCTCCATCGACCCGCGCGCCATCAAGGACGTCAAGGCGGTCACCACGATCGCGGGCGGGCGGATCGTCTGGGACTCCTCCGCGGCGCACTGAGCACCCCCCGTCTGCTGGTATAATTCCCGCTCACCCATGCCGCCCTATGCGCTGACACCGCGGAACATCCAGATCCGCGACAACTTCGACGCGATAGCACCCAGGTACGACCTGACGAACCGGGTCATCTCCTTCGGCATCGACCTGCACTGGCGCCGGGTGGCGATCCGGCAACTGGCGGGTCTGCCTCCTCGTTCCGTCGTCCTCGACCTGGCGTGCGGAACGTGCGACATGGCGCTCGAGATTCTGCGGCAGCGGCGGGCGGCGCGGGTGGTGGGGGCCGACCTCAGCCGGACGATGCTGGGTCTCGCCCGGAAGAAGCCGGCCGCCGCCGCGGTCACGCTGGTCAACGCCCCCGCCGAGGCGCTCCCCTTTCGGGACGGGTCGTTCGACGCGGTGACGATCGCCTTCGGCATCAGGAACGTGCCCGACTTCCGCGCCGGCCTGAAGGAGATGCTGCGGGTGCTGCGTCAGGGCGGCCGCGCCTGTATACTCGAGTTCTCGACCCCCCCGTCGAAACTGTGGTGGACCGTGTACAACTACTATTTCTTCAACGTCCTGCCGCGCATCGGCGGGCTCATCACGGGGCGCGAGGCGGCCTATCGCTACCTGACCGACTCGGTCGCCCTGTTTCCGGACGCCCATGAGTTCAAGACCGCGATGGAGGAGGCGGGCTTCTCGAATGTCGGCTACCTCGCCATGAACGGCGGGATCGTCTGCGTCCACACGGGGGTCAGACCTTGAAGAAGATGTTCGCGGATCGGATCGAGGGGCTCCAGCAATCCGATATCCGCCGCATGTCGCTGGAATGCACCAGGGTGGATGGGATCAATCTCGGCCAGGGGATCTGCGACCAGCCGGTCGAGCCGGTGATCAAGCAGGCGGCGATCAAGGCGATCCAGGAGGACCGCTCGATCTACACGCGGCTCGACGGGATCGACGAGCTGCGGCACCGCATCGCGAAGAAAGTCCGCGACTACAACAAGGTCCCGTGCGACGCCGACGGGGAGGTGATCGTCAACGTCGGTTCGACGGGGTCGTTCGTCGCCGCCTGCCTGGCGCTCGTGGACCCGGGCGACGAAGTGATCCTGTTCTCGCCGTTCTACGGCTATCACCTCAACATCCTGAAGGTCTGCCAGGCGTCGCTCAAGTACGTCACGCTCAGGCCGCCCGACTGGTCGTACGACGCTGCGGCTCTCGAGGCGGCGTTCTCGAACAAGACCAAGTTCATCCTGGTGAACACGCCGTCGAACCCGTGCGGCAAGGTGTTCACGCGCGCCGAGCTGACGCACATCGCCGACCTGTGCAGGAAGCACGACGCCCTGTGCATCACCGACGAGATCTACGAGTACATCCTGTACGACGGACGCGAGCACATCAGCCCCGGGTCGCTTCCCGGGATGGCCGATCGCACCATCACCATCAGCGGCTTCTCCAAGACGTACGCCATGACCGGCTGGCGGCTGGGATACACCATAGCCCCCAGGCCGATTGCCGCGAAGCTCGCCATCCTCAACGATCTGATCAATGTGTGCGCGCCATCCCCGCTGCAGCACGGTGTGGTCGCGGCGTTCGACCTTCCGGCGTCGTACTACACGAACATGCGCCGCGATTACCAGGTCAAGCGCGACATGACGGTGGCCGCCTGCCGCGAGGCCGGGATGACGCCGTACCCGCCGCAGGGGGCGTACTACATGCTGGCCGATTTCTCGGACATCGGCTTCAAGGACGACCAGGAGGCGGCGCGCGTCATTCTCGAGCGCTCGAAGGTCGCCGTCATCCCCGGCTCGTCGTTCTACCCCGACCCGAAGGACGGCCGGAAGCAGATCCGGCTGTGTTACGCCAAGAAGATGCCCGACCTCGAGGAGGCCCTCCGCCGCATCCGGACTCTGCGCACCGTATTGGCCTGACGCCGACCCAACAGGAGACACGACCGATGAGCGGATCCACCCCCGATCCCCGCACGATCGAGACCTACGTCCAGAGCATCCGCGGCCGCTTCGAGGACCGCCTCGGCCACATGGTCGAGATCCCGACCGTCAGCATGGACCCGGCCCACAAGCCCGACATCGAGCGCGGGGCCCAGGCCGCGGCCACCCTGTTGCGCGAGTGCGGCGCGACGTCGGCCGAGGTCGTGCCGACCTCCGGGAACCCGGTCGTCGTCGGAGACTTCAGGACCGGCGCCTCGCATCCGACCCTGACCGTCTACAACCACATGGACGTGCAGCCGGCGCAGGAGCCCGAGTGGCGCCAGGATCCGTTCCGTTTCCGCAAGGAGGACGGCCGCTACTTCGGCCGCGGATCGACGGATGACAAGGGCCCCGGGATCACCGCTCTCTTCGCCGCGAAGTACGCCGCCGAGAACCGCATTCCGCTGAACATCCGCTTCGTCTGGGAGCTGGAAGAGGAGATCGGCAGCCCCCACTTCGAGGAGTTCGTCACGAAGCGCCTGCCTCTGCTTTCGACCGACTCGGTCCTCGTGTCCGACACCATCTGGCTGTCGACCGACCGCCCGGCGATCCCGTACGGCCTGCGCGGCCTGAAGCCGGCCCGGCTGCAGCTGCGCACCGGCGGCAAGGACGCCCACTCCGGCCTCACCGGCGGCGCCGCCCGCAACCCCGTCGGCGAGCTGGCGCAGGTCATCTCGAAGCTGTACGACGCCACGACCGGCAAGGTCTTCATCCCCGGCTTCTACAAAGACGTCGTCAAGCCGAACGCGGCCGAGGTCAAGTCGTTCCTGGCGTCCGGATTCAATCTGAAGAAGTTCATGACCGCCCACGAGCTGAAGTCGCTGCGCACGACCAACCCTCGCGACGTCATGCTGCGCATCTGGGCCAGCCCCACCTTCGAGGTGCACGGCATCGCCGGCGGCTACACCGGCCCCGGCGTCAAGACCGTCGTCCCGCCCTGGGCCGAGGCCAAGGTCAGCATGCGCCTCGTGCCGAAGCAGGACCCCAAGAAGGTCTTCGGCCTCCTGAAGACCGCCGTCAAGAAGATCAATAAGGATGTGGAGGTCATCGAGGAGTCGGGCCTCGCCCCCTACCTCGGCCCCTTCGCCGGCCCCTACGCCGACGCCGCCCGCGATGCGGTGAACTTCGGCTTCGGCAGGACCCCCGCCTTCATCCGCGAGGGCGGCTCGATCGGCGCCGTCGTCACCATGCAGAAGCACCTGAAGGCCCCGATCGTGTTCATCGGCCTGAGCCTTCCCGAGCACGGCTACCACGCGCCGAACGAGAACTACGACTGGCGCCAGGCGAGCGGCGGGATGAAGACCTTCGTCGCCTACTTCAACAAAGTCGCAGGAATGAGGTAGCCGCCCGGGGCCGCCCGCTGTTCCGAAGCAGCCGCGTGACCTCGATCCATTGCTCCTTCGTCCCCCGCTCGCGGTATATTGACCCCAGCGATCTGTCACGACTTGGGGTATTTCAGTGAAGCCGAGGGCCGTGGGGCGCACCTCTTTCCCAGCCGATGCTCGCCTGGCTGTCATTCCCGTGACGCGTTCGCAGCCTTTCTTGTGATAGGCCGATCTACCTTTATTGAGATATACAGCACGCACGCTACTCTTACTGGGTTATACAGTTCAGTACAATTAGCGTTATGCGTACACAGG